>JANYJN010000101.1 GCA_025358475.1 Candidatus Solibacter sp. | reverse complement strand
ATAGTTTCCGGGTGATGCTTGGTGAGTGCGTGGATGAGCGACCGGCGGGCGACCTCGGAAATCACTCCTACTTTGCGTATTGGAATGTTGAGGGCGTCGATGACCTCTACCGGGAGTTCGTGGCGAAAGGGGCGCTCGTTTCATCGAAGCCAACGAACAAGCCATGGGGCCTGAGAGAGTTCGGTCTTAGTACACCGGACGGACACAGAATTGTGTGTGGTGAGACGATCTGAGCACACATTTGAAAGTCGTTTCGTTCCTTTGGGTTCGACAAATGTGGTCCTCGCGTGGTTCGAGAGTGATCCCTACTGGGCGCCAGTTTGGATGGGCGTGCCAGTTCGGTGCGGGTGCCAGTGGCCAAAAGCAATTGGAGCGGTTCGAGCCGGCCGTGTTTTAGGCCGCAAAATTTCGAACTAATCCAGACAAAGAGCCGAAACGAGAGTGCTGGGCACTCCGGCCGGAGTTTTGTGCGCTTGTGCTATGATGTTGTTGTGCGAACTACGCTTGACATCTCAGATGAGGCCTACTACATCGCCAAGGGCATCGCCCGGGATCAGAACCGCAGCCTCGGACGAGTGGTTGGCGACCTCATTCTGCAATCGTCGAAAGGGGCGAAAGGCGCAACCCTAAAGATGAGTGATTACGGTTTCCCGACTTTCCGTTGCTCCCGGCCCGTGACCACAGAGGACGTCAAGGCTCTTGATGACGAAGAGTAAGGTCTACCTGCTCGACTCTAATGTCCTCATCGCACTGGCGACGCCCGAACACAGTCTAAGCGCGCGCGCGGCGGCGTGGTTCCTAAAGGGGCACCGGTTTGCAACATGCCCCATCACGCAAGGCGCGCTTTTTCGTTTCCACCTGCGCGCCGGTGTGGAGGCGACGGCGGAATCCGCAAAGCTCCTGCTCGAAACCATTTTCTCCCTCCCGCGGCACGAATTCTGGCCGGACGATGTTTCTTATCTCGACATGCCAACCACAGGAATCGTCGGGCATAGGCAGGTCACTGACGCTTACCTTGTGCTATTGGCTCGGAAACACGGCGGTTCATTAGCCACTATGGACAAGGCGCTGGCTGCTGTTCACGCAGGAACCACACTCCTCGCGCAGCTCCCTTCTGCTATGTGAATAGGCACCTCGCCTCAGGCAGCCGCAAGGGCTTGAATCCGCTGGAAAGCCGCCTGGACGCTGGCAGCAGGCAAAAAACCCAGGATTCCGACGCGACCTGGTGACGGTCACCCAGGAAACCAGCGCTAGGATGGCGGAATCGCTGGGCCAAACCAGTCAATCCGCCCGAGTTTTATATGGATGCCATATCCTCCGCTGGCGCCCGTTCGTCATGTAGAGTGCGAAGCCGGCACCGCTGCGCGCGCCCGGATTTATGCCACGCGCTTCATCTCCACGATGGTGCGGGTGCCCAGCGCGTCCGGCAGCTCGTAGCGCTCGATGATGCGCAGGCGAAGTTGGCGCTTGGCGGTTTCGGGAGCGGCCTCAGCGATCTCGGTGGCCGCATCCGGGCCCTTATAGAGGAGCACGCGGGCGCCACCGCGCAGGGCGGGAGCAAATAGCGATGCGGCGCGGTTCAACGGGGCCACGGCGCGCGCGGTAACGATGGCCACGCGGTGCGTGTTCAACCACTCCTCGGCGCGAGCGGCGCACACCTCGACATTCGGCAGTTTGAGTTCCCGTACCACTGATTCCAGGAAGCGCGCCTTCTTCTGCGTGGCTTCGAGCAGGGTGAAGCGGGTCTCGGGCAGCACCAGGGCGAGCGGGATCCCAGGAAATCCGGCGCCCGACCCGGCGTCGGCCACGTGGTCGGCGCCCTGAAAGAGCCGCCATGGCAGGACGGAATCGACTACGTGCTTAATGGCCGCCTCACGCGGGTTCACGATGCGGGTCAGATTGAAGTGCTGGTTGGCCTCGACGATCAGGTCGAGATGCCGGGCCGCTCCGGCGATACATTCCTCGCGAAAGGGCAGATCGGCGGGCAGAAGCTGGCGCAGTTCATCGGCAAAGGGCACGTGATCCCATCATCGCAAAAGATGGTCGCAAATCCGCCGCGCCGTTACACTGAAGGAAGACGATGGTAGCTGCGGAATCCGGAAGTGTCGCGGTGCTGGCCGAAAAGCCCTCAGTGGCGCGCGACATCGCCCGCGTGCTGGGCGCGGGCGGCAAAGGCGATGGGTACCTTCATGGCAATGGGTACGTGGTCACCTGGGCCATCGGTCACCTGGCCGCCCTGGCCCAGCCGCACGAGATCAATCCGCAATGGCGCCAGTGGCGCCGCTACCTGCTTCCCATGCTGCCGGAGCAATGGCCCCTGGTGGTCTACGAGAAGACCAAGGACCAGTTCGAGGTTGTGAAGCAGATTCTCAACTCGCCGAAGATCTCGCGAGTGGTGTGCGCCACGGACGCGGGCCGCGAGGGCGAACTGATTTTCCGCTATATCTACGACGCCGCGCAATGCCAGAAACCGGTGAGCCGCCTGTGGATCTCCTCGCTTACCCCGGACGCCATACGCAAGGGGTTCGACGCGCTGCGTCCGGCCGCCGATTACGATTCGCTGGCCGATGCCGCGCGCGGGCGCAGCCAAGCCGATTGGCTGGTGGGCATGAACCTGTCGCGCGCCTACTCGCTGGCATACGACGAAGTCCTCTCGGTGGGCCGGGTGCAGACGCCGACACTGGCCATGGTGGTGGAGCGCGAACTGGCGGTCCGCCGCTTCGTCCCGGAGGACTACCTGGAAGTGGCGGCCACGTTCCGTCGCACCGGCGCCCCGCAAGCAGGCACGTACCAGGGCACGTGGTTTCGCCAACGGACGGCGGTGGCAGCGCCCGGTGCCGACAAGGAATCGCTGCCACTGGCCATGCGCCTGCCCGCCGATGGAGAAGAGGCGCGGCGCATTGCGGCGCGGGCGCGCACCGGGCAGGCCGCCATCGAATCCGTCGAAGCCCAGACCCAGCGTATGCCGCCACCGGCGCTCTACGATCTGACCGAGTTGCAGCGTCACGCCAACCGCCTGTTCGGCTTCAGCGCGCAGAAAACTTTGGATATCGCGCAAGCTCTGTACGAACGCCACAAGCTGCTCAGCTATCCGCGTACCGATAGCCGCCATCTCTCCGAGGACGTGGCGCGGACGCTGCCGCAAGTGGTCCAGACTATTGCGGGGCACTACCGCGGGCAGCTTGCGCCCGG
>JANYJN010000090.1 GCA_025358475.1 Candidatus Solibacter sp. | reverse complement strand
AATCGACGAAGCGACGCTCCTCCGCCTCAAACTGGCTGAAGCTGAAGCGGAACTGGACTATGCGAAGCAGAAACAGGCCAGTGCCGAGCGGCGCTTCCGGGAACTCCTGGATGCTTCGCCGATAATGGTATGGATGTCGGGAACGGACGCCATGTGCACCTTCTTCAACCGGTCGTGGCTGGAATTCCGTGGCCGCGCGCTGGATGAGGAACTGGGCAAAGGTTGGGCCGAAGGGCTCCATCCAGACGATCGCGACTTGTACCTGGAAACCTATCTGAAGGCATTCGCCGCGCGCGCGCAGTTCCGCGTGCAGTACCGCGTGCAGCGTGCGGGCGGAGAGTTTCGCTGGATTGAGAACGCGGGATCGCCGCTGATCGAAGACACGGTTTTTGTGGGCTACATGGGCACGGCCATGGATGTCTCAGACCGGCGAACCCGTGTGTTCACACCGGATCGGGAATCGGTGCGGCTGGTGTTTGCGCTGACCGAGCGCGAACGCCAGGTGCTGGTGCTGATCGCCGGCGGAAAATCCACTAAGGAAGCCGCTGTCCAACTGGGTATCAGCTACAAGACCGCCGACTCGCATCGCAGCCGGATCCTGGAGAAACTGGGAGTGCATGAAACCGCCAGCATGGTGCGGTATGCCATCCGCGCGGGATTGATCGAAGCGTAGGAACTGTCCGCGGCGAAGCCCTGCACCAGCCCGGATCGTGTAGGCTGGTGAGGGTGGACGCTCCGCCCACAAAAATGTCCAACTCACTCATCAGACAGGCCATCGAGATGGCGGTGGCCAACGTGCGGCGCGATGGCGGCCCGTTCGCTGCTCTGGTGGTCAAAGACGGGGTTGTGATCGCCACGGGGACCAACCAAGTGACGCGCGGCAACGATCCCACGGCGCACGCCGAGATCGTCGCCATTCGGGAGGCCTGCCGCGTACTGGGCGATTTCCAGCTCACCGGATGCGACGTGTACGCCTCTTGCGAGCCTTGTCCGATGTGTCTCGGGGCCATCTATTGGGCGCGCCCGTCACGGGTTTTTTTTGCGGCGACCAACCAGGAAGCCGCCGCCGCCGGCTTCGACGACTCGTTCATCTACCAGCAGATCGCCGTGCCTCATGCGCAAAGGACGATTCCCATGATCCACCTGGCCGATGAGCTGCGAACCCAACCGTTTGAGGAGTGGGGCGGCAAGCTGGATCGCCGGCGCTACTAGCCTTCGCGCCCGATCGCTATCACGAAATACTGCGCGCGCTCCGGCCCGGGATTCTTCCACCCATGCTCCTCATTGGAGTTGACGTACGCGACGCTCCCCGCCGTGACGCGCGTGACCTTGCCTTCGATGGTCACGTCCAGCAGGCCGATCTGTAGCATGACTATCTCCTCGTGAGCGTGGCGATGTGGGGCGTGCGGCGCCTGCCCCGGTCCGAGTTCCGTGATGTGCAGGTCCACCGGATACCCGGCATGGTTCTTGCCGTTGAATACGCCGCGCGAGCGGTTCTGCCCGTTGACCTTCACCGGCAAATCTTCGAAGCGGTAAGCCTTGGACCCGAGCGTGGGCTTGTCCATGGGTTTTGCCGCGGGCGATTGAGCCGCGGCCGATTGAGCGGCGGCCAACGCTGGAAGCATCGCAGCCAAATTCCGGCGGGTGAGTTTCATGCTTCTAACCTAACTCACTTCGGACCCGTCGGCGCGGAGATGCGCCGGGCGAACGAATCGCCCGGTTTCCGAGAGCTACCGCGGGCGCACTCCTCCGTTACTGGCGTTCCAGAATGATCGCGGTGCCGTCGAAATCGCCGCGGAGGTTCACGTTGAGGCCGGCACGCATCAGGTAGGCGCCACTGAACTGGGCCTCGCGCTCCACCAGTTTATGGTTGACCGATTCCACCTTGTACAGTGCGCGTTCATCGAGGCCGCGCAGGCGGATGGTGGGCGCGGCCGTATCGTACTGCTGCGAGTGGCGCAGGGCGAACACCACGGACTGCTTGCCGTCGGCGGCCACATACTGATTCACCGTGACGTCGTTGGTGCGCGGGCTGGCCAGGCGGAAGAGCTCGCCGGTCTGCACCGTGGAGCGAATTCGCTTGTACACGGCGATCATGTTGGCGGCCAGCGTGGAATCCGCTTCGGAGAGCTTATTGAGGTTGCTGCCCACGCCAAGCGCGCCCTGCATGGCGGTGAGGAAACGGTAGGAGAGCGGCGTGCTGCGCGAGTTCATATTGGGCACGTCGGTAACCCAGGCGGACATGATCTTCGCCGGGTAGGCCATGGAGAAGCCTTCCTGTATGCGCTGCCGGTCGAAGGCGTCGGTGTTGTCGCTGGGCCAGACCTCTTCGACGCGCCGGAGGATATTGAGATCGATGCGCCCGCCGCCGCCGGAGCATGATTCGATTTCCAGGTTGGGGTGTTTAGCGCGCAGACGATCCAGGATCTCGTAGAGGTTCAGCACGTACCGCACCCAGAGTTTACGCTGATCCGCGGGGGCGGCTTCGGGCCAGCCGGGCTCGGAGAAGGGGCGGTTCATGTCCCACTTGAAGTAGCGCACGTTGTTTTCGGTGGCGAGTTTGTCGAGGAAGCCGAAGATGTATTCCTTGACGTCGTCGCGCGCCAGGTTGAGGATCATCTGGGTGCGCAGTTCGGTGCGCGGCCGGTCGGGGAAATTCATCACCCAATCGGGATGCGCGCGGTAGAGATCGCTGTTGGCGTTGACCATCTCCGGCTCCACCCAGAGGCCGAAATCCATTTTCAGCCCGTTGACGTGATCGATGAGGCCCTTGAGCCCTTGCGGGAACTTTTTCGGGTTGACGGTCCAATCGCCCAGTCCGGCATTGTCGTTATTGCGCGCGCCGAACCAGCCATCGTCCATCACGAAGAGTTCCACGCCGAGCTTGGCGGCTTTGGAGGCGAGGTCTTTCTGCCCCTGTTCGCTGACCGCGAAAGTGGTGGCCTCCCAGGAGTTGTAGAGCACGGGGCGGAGGCGCGAGGAGGCGCCGCCGGGGAGGATCTGCTCGCGCGTGAAGCGGTGTAGC
>JANYJN010000038.1 GCA_025358475.1 Candidatus Solibacter sp. | reverse complement strand
CACAATCATGCCGTTGCCGCTGCCGGTGCGGTCGTGACAGGGCGTGCAGTAAATGTTATAACGCTGCTCGCCGCGCAGGATCAGCGCCTTGGTGACGGGCATGGGAAACTCGTTTGACGGTTTGCCGTCGGCGCCCTTACCAGTGTTCAACAACGTGTCGCCGTTGAGGTGGTCGCGCGCCACGGTGCCTTCTGTGATGGGACGGGCGGAGCGGCCGTCGGCGAAGAAATCGCTGGGCCGCAGCGGGATGTACTTCGGCTGGTCATGCATGTCCTGTCGGCACCCCGACAGCAGAACCAGCGACCATACGAGCGCCCCGAGAGAGAGCTTAGGGAATTTCGAGGCAACCGCTCCCTGACGGTCGCGGCTCTGACTGGAACCGGTGTGACTCGGATCCGAGACGCGACCGTCAGGGAGCGGTTGGCGAACTTCTGAAACTGCATTCTTAATGCGCAACTTCAGATACCTCCCTGGGCTCCAGCGTTTCCAGGAACTCGCACGTCTTGTCGCGATCGAAAAGCGGATCGGCGGATTCGATGCACAGGAAGAAACGGTTGCGGCTGGCCAGCGCGAAGCGCGGCACGTTGAAGGCCGGGTGATAGGGCATCGGCAGGCCGCACAGGCCAAGCATGCCTAAAACGGCGGTAAGCGACGCAAAAAGGATGGTCATCTCAAACGTGATGATGATGTAGGCGGGCCAACTGTGCAGCGGCCGTCCGCCGATATTGAGGGGGTAATACATCACCGTGACGAAGTACTGCAGCATGTAGCCCAGAATTCCGCCCACAATGCCGCCGATCAGCACCAATAGCGGCAGCCTGTTCTTGTGCAGGTGCAGGGCGTCGCTCAGCTCTTCGATGGGAAAGGGCGAATAGGCGTCGAGCTGCCGGTAACCCTTTTCGCGTGCCGCCCGGGCGGCGCTGACCAGAGCGGAGGGGTTGTCGAATTCGGCCATCATGCCGTAGATCGGCTCGGTCATCCGCGCGAATCCTCCTTGATTTTGGCCTGCGGCAAAAGCGTCCGGACTTCAAAGATCGAAATCATGGGCAGCAGACGAATGAACAGCAGGAACAGGAATAGGAACAGCCCGATAGTGCCCAGGTAAGTAGCCCAATCCCAGCGGGTGGATTCGAAGACGCGCCACGAGGAGGGCAGGTTGTCCTGCGCCAGACTGGCCACGATGATCACGAAGCGCTCCAGCCACATGCCCACCAACACAATCAGCGACCAGATAAAGAGCACCACCGTATTGCTCCGGACTTTCTTGAACCAGAGGGCGTTGGGCGCGATCACGTTGCAAGCGACGAGCACCCAGTATTGGTACTTGTAGGGGCCGGTCATGCGGTTCCACATGGCGGCCTGTTCGTAGACGTTGCCGCTGTACCAGGCGCTGAAGGCTTCCATGATGTAGCTGTAGCCCACGATCAGGCCGGTAGCCATCATGACCTTGGCCGCGTTATCCAGATGCCTCTCGGTGATCAGGCCCTTCAGCCCGTAGACGGAGCGCAGCGGGATGGCCAGCGCCAGCACCATGGCGAAGCCGGAATAGATGGCGCCCGCCACGAAGTAGGGCGGGAAGAAGGTGCTGTGCCATCCGGGGACGATCCCGACCGTGAAATCCAGGCTGACCACGGTGTGTACCGAGAGCACCAGCGGCGTCGCGAGGCCAGCCAACAGCAGGGACGCGGTTTCGTAAACCGCCCAGTGTTTGGCCGAACCGCGCCACCCCATTGCCAGGAAGCCGTAGGTGACTTTCAGCGCGCGATGCTCGGAGCGGTCGCGCAGGGTGGCCAGATCGGGCATCAGGCCCACGTACCAGAACAGCACCGATACCGTGGCGTACGTGGATACCGCGAACACGTCCCACACCAGCGGGCTGCGAAAGTTGGGCTCGATGCCCATGGTGTTTGGGTACGGGAAGAGCCAGTACATCAGCCAGGGGCGGCCCAGATGCAGAATCGGGAACATGCCGGCGCAGGCTACCGCAAAGATGGTCATGGCCTCGGCGAAGCGGTTGATAGAATTGCGCCACTGCTGGTTGAGCAGCAGCAGAATGGCGGAAATCAGTGTGCCCGCGTGGCCGATACCCACCCACCAGACGAAGTTGGTGATGTCCCAGGCCCACATGGTGGGGCCGCGCAAGCCCCAGACCCCGACACCCTTGGTCAACAGAAGTCCCACGGCGAGCAGGAAAATCAGGAGCAGTCCCATGGCCACCGCGAAAGTTCCCATCACCACGTACGGTGTCTTCCTGGTGAGAACGACGCTCGCGATCTGGTCGGTTACGGTGCCGAACGTATAGCCGGGGGCGATGATCTTCTTCGACGGCGCGTCGATTACCTGCCGGTCATCCGCCATGGCTTAAGCCCCGATCTCCGAATTGGGATTGCGCAGGGTCGCAAGATACGTGGTGCGCGGCCGCGTGTTGAGATCGGCCAGCAGCGAGTAGTTACGTTCATTGGCTTTGAGTTTGGAAACGCGGCTGTTCTTATCGTTAATGTCGCCGAAGACGATTGCCTCCGACGGGCACGTGGCCTGGCACGCGGTTTGGATCTCCCCGTCACGCACCGGGCGGTCCTGCTTCTCCGCGTCGATCTTGGCCGAGTTGATGCGCTGCACGCAGTAGGTGCATTTTTCCATCACGCCGCGGCTGCGCACCGAAACGTCCGGATTGCGCTGCAGCTTCAGGCTGGGCGTTTCGAAATCGCTGAACAGGAAGAAATTGAATCGCCGCACCTTGTAGGGGCAGTTGTTGGAGCAATAACGCGTGCCCACGCACCGGTTATAGACCATGTCGTTGAGGCCTTCGGAGCTGTGCACAGTGGCCTGCACGGGGCAGACCAGCTCGCAGGGCGCGTCCTCGCAATGCATGCAGGGGACCGGCTGGTTGTAAATGGCCGGATCGTTCTCGTCACCCTGATAATAGGAATCCACGCGCACCCAGTGCATGGCGCGCCCGCGGCGCACCTGGTCCTTACCCACCACGGCGATATTGTTCTCCGCCTGGCAGGCGATTACACACGCGCCGCAGCCGGTGCAGGAGTTGAGGTCGATGGCCATGCCCCAGGCGTGGCCTTCGTACTTCCATTCGGGATAAAGCGAGAGTTCTTTCGGCGGTGTCTCCGCGCCTTCGTGCGGAGACGCGGGATTCTTTTGGAAATCCGCCAGGTCGGCGCGGTGAATAATGTGGCGGCGGTCTGGGGTCTCCAGTAGATGAAAATTCTGCGTGTCGGCGAATTCGTACTTGCCGCTGGTCTTCACGGCGTCCATGCCGATGTCCTGCCACAGGGCGTTGGCGGTGCGCAGCCCGTAGGGGTTGAAGCCCGTGCCGGTGCCGGCGCGTCCGGCATGGGTGCGTCCGTAACCGAGATGGAGCGTAGCCGCGCCGTTCACATGGCCGGGCTGGATGAATACCGGCGCATTCAGCGAGCGGCCTTGATAGGTCAGCTTCAGCAGGTCGCCCTTCTGCACGCCGAGGCGGTGCGCGGTGGCGGGGCTGAGGAACGCGGCGTTATCCCAGGTGAGCTTGGTGATGGGCTTGGGCAATTCCTGCAGCCAGCCGCTGTTGGCGAAGCGGCCGTCGTAAATAGTGGGATCGGGACGGAAGATGACTTCCAGCTTGCCGCCCAGGTGCTTGGCCCCGGCGCGCGCGCTGAGAGCTTCACCGCGAACCGCGAGGCTCTTGGTGGGTAGGGCGGTACCGGGCACGACGCCGTCATGCACCGCGCGCCGCCACCAGGCTTCGAAATCGACACCCGTGTGCTGATCGTGCCAATATCCCTTGACGATATCGTAAGGGGTCTTTTCGGGCTGTTCGGTCAACGATTGCAGCAATTGCAGGGCCGAGCGCCCGCCGTACAGCGGCTGAATCAACGGCTGCTGGATGGTGACGGTGCCGTCAAAGGCGCGCGCGTCGCCCCAGGTTTCCAGAAAATGCGTTTCCGGCACCTGCCACTGGCACACTTGGCTGGTTTCGTCGGCGTACATACCGAGGCGGATGCGCAGCTTAGCTTTCTTCAGGCGGTCGCGCATGCCCATCTCCACCGGCGCCGTGAACGCCGGGTTGCCGCCGATGACGATTAGCACCTCCACCGCGCCGGAATCCAGATCCTTCACCAGATCCTGCAACGACGCCAGTTGATCCACCGGATTGGCTTCAATTGGGTCGGTATGGAACACCGTCTTGCCGGTGTTGCCCAGTTTCTCGTTCATGAGGGCCGCCAGAGCGTGCACGATAGGCGGCTGCTGCTCGCCAGGAATCACGATGCTCGCGCCCTTGTTCGTCTCCAGATCACGCGCGATGGGGCCGAGCCACTTATAAATATCGTTGTTCTCCCCCGTCTTTGGGCCCTGCGCGATGCCGAGCGAGATGCCGAGCGCCCAGGCGAACTCTTCAATGTCCCCGGCGCGCAACGGCAGGCGATGGTCGGCCTTGGTGCCCGTCGGGGTGGGCATGGGCTCCACCACGTACAGGCGGTTCATCGTATCGGTACCCGCATCCACGCGGTGGCGCCTGGCGAACTGGCGTGCGTAGCGCAGGCTCGCGGGACCGGATGCCAGGAAGTCCGCATCCAGCGAGACCACGACGTTCGCATTGGTGAAATCGTAATAGGTATTGACCGGTTGTCCGAATGCCTGCATGGCGGCGGCGCGCGCGCTGTGCGGCCCCGCGGGGTCCCACTGGTGCCACTTGAGGCCCGGATATGACTTCTGGATGGTGCGCAGTTGGTCCGCCATGCTGGGCGAGGTCAGCGTCTCGGTGAGGATGCGGATGCCTGCGCCATTCTTCACTCTCTGCTGCGCGAGCGCATCCCGCAGGGCACCCGTGAACGCGCCCCAGGAGCGAATCTCGCCGTTGTAGGCGAGCGCCTGGGAGCGGTCGGGATCGTAGAGTTGCAGCACCGCCGCCTGCGAGTAAGGGTCGCAGGCGCCCAGCGTGGCCGGATGCTCCGGGTTGCCTTCGATCTTGGTGGGCCGCCCCTCGTGGCTTTCCACCAGAACGCCGTTGGCGACGCCGTTGAGCGTCACCGCGGTGGCGAAGAACAACGGGCGTCCCGGAATCAGGTCTTCCGGTTGCCGCACGTACGGCATGATGTGTTCGGTGGGCTGGCGCGTGCAGGCGGTCATGCCGGCCAGCGCCAGCGATGCGCCCATCAGCTTCAAAAAATTGCGCCGGCCTTCGACGGGGTTTTCGTCCTCGCTCCAGCCGACGGCCTGGCGCGGGAACTCACGCTCCAGCAGGTCCTGGAATTCGGGCGTTGCCGCCAGATCCTCCAGGCTGCGCCAGTAATCGCGCCCGCGAGCGCCTTCCAGTTGGGCCCAAAGGGCACTCCGTACCGCGGCCAGGTCCGTATTTGTTTGTGGGTCACTCATCGGTGGCAAGTAGAACAGCTAGTCAGCGTGCGCGCGTTTTGAATCTTGTATTCGGCCACCAGCTTGCGGCCGATCACTTCCTGATCGCCAGAGGGCTGATAACCCATGGTGGTAATGAACTCGCGCGGTCTCACGAATTTCTCGGGGTTTCGATGACACTCGAGGCACCACTCCATCTGCAGCGAGTTCATCTGGTAGGTGAGCGGCATGCGGTCCACTCTGCCGTGGCACGTCTCGCAGCCCACACCTTTATTGACGTGAATGCTGTGGTTAAAGTAGACGAAATCGGGCAGGTCGTTGACCCGCGTCCAACGGATCGATTGGTTGGTGCGGAAACTCGCGCGCACCGGCTCTAGCGTCGGACTCGTGCTCCAGATCTGCGAGTGGCAGTTCATGCATGTCTTGGTGGGTGGAATGTTAGCGAAGGCGGAAGTTTCCACCGTGGTATGGCAGTACTGGCAGTCCACGCCCAGACCGCCTACGTGGTGCGCATGGCTGAATGGCACGGGCTGTTGGCGGGCTTGAGTTGCCCGCGTGGCGTAGTCAGACCGGCTCAACCGGTCAATTGCCCAGCCGGCAAATCCCAGAATAAACAAGGTGCCGAAGATGGTGGCCCGCGTAAAGGTATTCGCGCTGCGGCGAAAGATCTGGGACATGGCTTACCTGTGTCTCCGGTTAAGCTCTAAAAATGTATCGTTTCGCATCGGGAAAAAACAGCCGCCCCGTTTCCGTTCCCCACGGCGTCTCTCTTCGCAATACTACACTTACGTGATGCTGCGAAGGAAGATTTGTTTCATTATTATCGGATCTCGGGCACGCCCCAAAAGAAGCCACGGTGCGTGCAAGCGCCGAATTTCCCCACAAATTACTTACGGCTCAGCCTGAAGTCTTTCATCAAAACTCTCCTTCCGCGATCTGGCGGCACAATGGCCGCCAGCCGCGTCCGAACGCCAACGGAGCGCAAGATATGCGAAAGAGATCACATTATGTCATACGCCAACTGGGAGGGTGTACTCCGGTATGGGAAAGGGTGGACTGGGCGGGCTTTTTCGGAGCAGTCCCGCGGCGAACATCCGAATTCGGGTGCTCCCTGCCGGCCAATCCGACTGACCCCGCGCTATCGCATCGCGACGGAAATACGTCCCAGTGGCGGAACGCACTGTTACACTGGGTCCCATGAGGGTCTCGACCATCCTGGCGCTGTGCCTCGCTCTAGGCGCCGCAACTGCCCAGAGAGCCAGGAAACCGGCGGACGTCCAGATTCTGGAAACTAAGGCCGTGCGCGAAGGCGCCAATATCTCGCTCGATGGGAAGGTCCGGGTGATCGGCGAGAAGTCGCTGCGCGGCTTGGTGATCATCTTCGATTTCCGCTCGCCGGAGAAACAAATCGTGACCAGCCAAAGCGCGATCATCGATGAAGATACCCTGGTAGCCGGCCGGGAAGGCGTCTTCCACTCCGAAATGGCCGACTCGGCGCGCGCCGTCCGCTATACCGTGCGCGCCTTCGACATGCATGACAGGGAGCTGCGCGTGGCCAATCCGGGACCATATCCTGTCGAATAGGCAAGAGCCCTTCCCAACTTTTTACAAAGTCTTTACAAGTTAAACATCACCTTACAACGGCTCCCTCGTAGCATTACCTATAAGACGCCGACTCAAGGAGGGGCGCATGGGTATGCTTCAAGCAGGTAATAATTCTCACGCGATGCCGTATCGCGACGAGCACCTCACGATGGACTTCACTCAACAGGCTGTGCTGCTGGATTCCGAGCGCATGACCTTGACTCGCAAAGAGTACGAGTTGCTGGCTTTACTGGTGCAGCACGCGGGCGAAATTATCCCGCGCGAAGCGCTTTTAATGCAGGTCTGGGGCTACGGCGCCGAGATCCGCACGCGCACGCTCGATGTTCACGTGCGCCGGTTGCGCAAGAAACTGGGTGGCTATGCCGATCAGTATATAGAGACCGTCTTTGGCATCGGGTACCGATTCCAGCCGTTCCACGCACCTCGGTTTTGTCTGCCCCAGGCCATAAGAACGGCCGTCGCTCTCGGGGCATAATCCAAGCCTAACCCAGGCGCATCGCGTTTCCCTCGCGGCGGCGAAGCGGTTTATTCGTACCTCAGGGGCTCCATCGGATCCACCGAAGCCGCCCGCCGCGCGGGAGCCAGACAGGCCAATCCCGCCACGCGGCCGCCAGCTTTTGTTGGAACATGCTGAATTGACACCCCCTTCCGGTGCTGTTAGCCTGAGTTTTTATGCCAGCCGCGCCAGTTCTTCGCTCCACGCCCTTGAACGCCTTCCATCGCGCGCTCGGCGCCAGGATGGTGGATTTCGGCGGGTGGGACATGCCCGTCCAATACTCCGGAATTATCGACGAACACAACGCCGTGCGCCATGCGGTGGGCGTCTTCGATGTCAGCCACATGGGCGAGATCGAGATTCGCGGGCCCGAAGCCGCCAGGCTCACCGATTTCGTCACCACCAACGCCGTCCACAAGCTGAAACCCGGCCAGGCCCATTACTCCGGTCTGCTCTACGAGCACGGCGGCTTCGTCGACGATATCCTGGTCCACAAGGTCTCTGACGAGTGTTATTTCCTCTGCGTCAACGCCTCCAATCAGGATAAGGACTTCGAGCACATCGCCGCCCACAACCACTTCGACGCCGTAGTCGAGAACGCCGGCGAGCGCTATGCGCAGATCGCCATCCAGGGGCCGAAAGCCAGGGCGACTCTGCAAAAATTGACGCCGGTGGACCTCGGCGCCATCAAGTATTATTGGTTCACCGACGGCGAAGTCTCCGGCGCGCCCGCGCGCATCGCCCATACCGGGTACACCGGCGAGGATGGTTTCGAGATCTACGTGCCGCCCGCGGATGCCGAACGGATGTGGAAACTTGTCATGCACGCGGGCGCCGAATTCGGCATCAAACCCTGCGGGCTGGGCGCGCGCAATACCCTGCGCCTAGAGGCCAAAATGGCGCTCTACGGCCACGAAATCGACGCATCAATCTCGCCGCTGGAAGCCGATCTCGGCTGGATTGTCAAACTCGATAAGGGCGAGTTTGTGGGACGCGACGCGCTGCTCAAGCAGAAGGAGAGCGGCATCCGGCGCAAGCTCATCGGCTTCGAAATGCGTGCCCGCGGAATCGGCCGCGACGGCTACGAAGTCTGCCTCAACGGAGCCCCCGCCGGTTGGGTGACCAGTGGCGGCCCTGCGCCGTCACTCAACAAGAACATCGGATTGTGTTACCTTCCAACAGAGCAATCGGTTCCCGGAACAAGCATTCAAATTATGATCCGCAACCAGCCAGTGGATGCGGTGACGGTGGAAACCCCGTTTTACAAACGAGCCAAATAAAAACATGTATCCAGACAATTTCCGCTATACGAAGGAACACGAGTGGGTGCTGGCGGATGGCGACGCCGGCACCATCGGCATCACCGACCATGCGCAACAGGAACTGGGCGATATCGTCTACGTGGACCTGCCCAAAGTGGGAACCAGAATCGACGCGGGGAAATCGCTCGGCTCAGTGGAGAGCGTGAAAGCGGTCTCCGATATCTATTCGCCCGTCAGCGGGGAGATCACCGAGATCAACGAATCACTGGCCGATGCGCCGGAGAAGCTGAATACCGATCCCCACGGCGACGCCTGGCTGGTGAAGATCCGCCTGAGCAATCTGGAAGAAATTCAGCATCTGATGTCGGCTGCCGACTATCAAATTTATGTAGGAGCCGAAAAGTAGTTGCGCTATCTCCCGAAATCCGAATCCGAACGCCGCGCCATGCTGGACGTTTGCGGCGTGAGCTCGCCTGAAGAGTTGTTTGCCCACCTCCCCGAAGCGGTGCGCCTGAACCGGCCGCTCAACCTGGCGCCGGGCATTTCCGAATACGAAATCGTCCAGTACTTCCGCGACCGTGCGGCCGAATGCGCCACCGGCTACGCCAGCTTTCTCGGCGCCGGCGTGTATAACCACTTCCGTCCGGTGCTGGTGGATACGGTAGTTTCGCGCGGCGAGTTCCTGACCTCCTATACGCCCTATCAGGCGGAAATCGCGCAGGGCACGCTCACCGCCATCTTCGAATTCCAGACCATGATCTGCCAGCTCACCGGCATGGACGTGGCCAACGCTTCCATGTACGACGGCTCTACCGCCGTCCCCGAGGCTGCCATGATGGCGGCGCGCTCTACCGGCAGGCGCCGCGTGCTGGTGGCCAGAAGCGTCCACCCCGAGTACCGCGAAGTGCTCGCCACCTACGCCAGAAATCAAGGCATGCCCGTGGTAGAGTTCGGCTACGTAGCCGAATCCGGCAATCTCGATCTGGAAGACTTGGAACGCCGGATGGACCCCCTCACCTGCGCCGTCATCATCCAGACGCCGAATTTCTTCGGCATCGTGGAGCAGGTGAAGGCGGCGGCGGAAATCGCCCACCGTCAGGGCGCCTTATTGATCGTGGTATTCACCGAAGCCGTCTCGCTGGGCCTGCTGGAGCCGCCCGCCGATGTCGATATAGTGGCCGGCGAACTGCAATCGTTCGCCATCTCTCCGAGCTACGGCGGCCCCTACGCCGGCATCATCGCGACGCGGGAAAAATACCTCCGGCAGATGCCCGGACGGCTGGTCGGGGAGACCACCGATTCGCGCGGGGCTCGCGCCTTCTGCCTGACGCTCTCCACCCGCGAGCAGCATATCCGTCGCGAAAAGGCGACTTCCAACATCTGCACCAACCAAGCGCTCATCGCCCTCATGGCCACGGTCTTCATGACGGTCTACGGCAAGCAGGGCCTGCGCGAACTGGCCGAACAAAACCTGGCCAAAGCGCACTACCTGGCATCGAAGTTGAAGCCACGCTTCAGCGGAAAGTTCTTCAACGAATTCGTGGTGCGGACCGAAGGCAAATCGCCCGAAGAGATCAATAAAGCGTTGCTCAGGAAGAAAATTATCGGCGGCCTGCCGCTGGGCCGTTTCTATCCCGAACTGGCCGATTGCACGCTGCTCTGTGCCACCGAAATGACTAAACGCGCGGATATGGATGCGCTCGCGGAGGTGCAGGCATGATCAAGAAGGTCACGTCCCACCTCTCCCAGAATGAAGCGCTCCTCTTCGAGCGCAGTTCCCCCGGCAAGAACGCCTACCAGCTCCCCGAACTCGATTGTCCCGCGGTGGACGCCGCCGAGGCGTTGGGCGCCGAAAACGTGCGCCAGGAGATCGAAGGCTTCCCCGAAGTCAGCGAGGTGGAGGCCATCCGCCACTTCACGCGTCTTTCCACCTGGAACTACGCCATCGATTACGGCATGTACCCGCTGGGCTCCTGCACCATGAAGTACAACCCGCGGATCAATGAAGTGGTGGCGCGCACCGAAGGCCTCGCCTGGGCGCATCCGTACCAGCCCGAGTCACTCTCGCAGGGCTGCCTGGAAGTCATGGCGCGCCTGGAAGCGGCCCTCGCCGAGATCTGCGGCATGGACGCGGTCACCCTGCAACCCGCGGCGGGCGCGCACGGCGAGCTCACCGGCATCCTCTTAATCCGCGCGCTGCTCGAAAAGCGCGGCAACCCGCGGAAGAAAATCCTGATCCCGGATTCCGCCCACGGCACCAACCCGGCCACCGCGGCCATCGCCGGCTACGCGGTGGAAAACATCAAGAGCAGCGAAAGCGGCGGCGTCGATCTCGGCACTCTCGAGCAACTGGTGACCTCCGACGTTGCCGCCCTGATGGTCACCAATCCGAACACCCTCGGCGTCTTCGAAAACAACATTGTCCGCGTGGCTGAGATCCTGCACAAGAAGGGCGCCATGCTGTACATGGACGGCGCCAACATGAACGCCCTGGTGGGCATCGCGCGCCCCGGCGATTTCGGCGTCGACGTGATGCACCTCAACCTGCACAAGACCTTCTCGACGCCCCACGGCGGCGGCGGACCTGGCGCGGGCCCGGTCGCCGTCAAGAAGGTGCTGGAGCCGTTCCTCCCCACCCCCCGCCTCAAGCGCTCCGGCAAGAAACTCACCTTCGATTACCAGCGCAAGCACTCTATCGGCCGCGTCAAAGCCTACTACGGCAACGTCGGCGTGCTGATTCGCGCCCTGGCCTACATCCTGGCGCACGGCGGTCCCGGACTGCGCAACGCCACCATGGACGCCGTGCTCAACGCGGTCTACATCCGGAAATTGCTGGAACCCTACTACGACCTGCCGTACCAGGCGCCCAACATGCACGAGGTGGTCTTCAGCGACGAACGGCAGGCCAAACTCGGCGTGCGCACCGGCGATATCGCCAAGCGCCTTATCGATTACGGCTTCCACCCCTACACCGTGAGCTTTCCCATGATCGTCCAC
>JANYJN010000456.1 GCA_025358475.1 Candidatus Solibacter sp. | reverse complement strand
GTGGTGGAAGATTACGCCGTGATCGGCGGGCAGGTGGGAATCGGGGACAAGGCGCGGATCGAATCGCGGGCCGTGTTGGGGTCGGGGTGCGGCGTGCTGACGTCCAAGATCGTGCGCAGCGGGCAGACGGTGTGGGGCACGCCGGCGCGTCCTCTGAAGCAGCACCTGGAGCAACTGGCGAACATGGCGCACGTGCCCGATATGCGCAAGGAACTGGTGGAGATGAAGCGCCGGCTGGCGGAGTTGGAGAGGAAGGCCTGATGCTGGTAGTAGTGGGCGGCCACGCGCGGAACGTCGGCAAGACCAGTGTGGTGGCGGGATTAATCCGCAAGATGCGGGATCGCCGTTGGACGGCGCTGAAGATCACGCAGTACGGCAATGAGGTATGCGCCAATCACACCGGCGCGGCGGCGTGCGGGTGCGAGCCGGCGGGCGGCGAGGAGTTCGAACTCTCGGAGGAATACGAGAAAAGCGGCACGGATTCCGGCAGGTTCCTGGCCGCCGGAGCGGAGCGCTCCTTCTGGCTGCGCGCGCCATCGGGGGAACTGCCGCGCGCGGCGGGGATGGTGCGGAAGATTCTGGCGCAGAGCGAGCACGTGATTGTCGAATCCAATAGCGTGGTGGAACTGGTGACGCCGGATGTCTTTCTGATGGTGCTCGATTTTACGTGTGAAGACTTCAAGGCTTCCAGCCTGCGGTTGATGGACCGCGCCGATGGATTCGTGGTGATCGATCGCGGCATCAGCGCACCGCTATGGGAAGAGGTGGCGCGGGGGAGGTGGGATACCAAGCCGCGGTTCCTGGTGAAGCCGCCGCACTACGTGACGGCGGAGGTGGTGGAGTTCGTCAAGTCCGGAATGGCAGCGGCGCCGGCGCGTTGAGCCCGCAGGCAGCTCACCGTCAGGGCTCCAATCAGAGCCACGACCGTAAGGGAAATGGTTGCCCGCAAGGGCACAATATTACACGGTCGAAGTGCTAGTCGCTTCCGCCGGGGCGCCCATCAGCATCCGGTGAGACCGGGCGTCACGAAAGGCGCCACCACCCGGTTGCGGCCCCCAGCCTTGGCCGCATAGAGGGCCTCATCGGCCTGGTGGACCAGGTATTCGGGCGGACAGTGGGAGGAGCAGGAAACGCCCAGGGAAGCGGTGACCAGAAGCGGCTCGGAGGGCGTTAGGAAGGGTGTGGCGGCGATGGCATCGCGCATGCGTTTGGCTTGCGCGACGGCAGCGGCGGCGTCGCAGCCGGGGAGCACGATGAGGAATTCCTCGCCGCCATAACGGCCCACCGAGTCGTAGCGGCGGGCAGAGGATTTCAGACGCAGGGCAGCTTCGCGGAGCACCGCGTCGCCGGCCACATGACCATGCGTGTCGTTGACCAATTTGAAGCGGTCCAGGTCGGCCATGATTACCGAGACCGGCTGGTTGGAGCGGGCCGCGCGGGAGATTTCGTCGTCCAGGCCTTCGAGGATGCTGCTGCGGTTGAGCAATCCCGTGAGCCCATCGTGGGTGGCCTGTTCGCGGAGCGCTTCCCGGGCTTTCAGAAGTTCCTCCTGGAGGTCGAGAATGCGGCGTCCAGCGTGCAAGCGAACCCGCAGTTCGTGGGCGTTGAATGGCTTGGTGAGGTAATCGTCCGCGCCGGCGTCCATACCCTTGATGAGGTCCTGCGATTCCGTGCGGGCAGTAAGCAGCAGGATGTAGATATAGGGTTCGCGGTTGGCATCGCGTACCCGCCGGCAGATTTCCACGCCGTCCATCCCGGGCATCATCCAATCCAGCACGGCCAGGCGCGGGGCATCCTCAGATTCCAGCACGCGCCATGCTTCCGTGCCGCTGCGCGCGATGACGGGCAGATACCCCCACTTGGTGAGCATGGTCCGTAGCATGGACTGGAACACCGGGTTGTCCTCAGCGGCCAGCACGCGCATGGGGGGCGCCGAGGAAGGCAGGGCGAGCGGTTGTATGGCGTCGGCGGCGATGCTAGTCGTCAAAGGGTTCCTCCCTGTATGCATATCGGCCGGGCGGAGCGGAATCTTGAGGTGGATGGCGTGCAAAGGGTAGGAGAATTCCGAGAGCGTTGGGCAAACCGGGGACAATCACCGGATTTCCACGGCACCCGTTTGCGTGTGAAATGATGGGCTGTTGGTTAACTGAG
This sequence comes from Candidatus Solibacter sp., assembly GCA_025358475.1. Lineage (GTDB taxonomy): Bacteria > Acidobacteriota > Terriglobia > Bryobacterales > Bryobacteraceae > Solibacter. Next base: position 1,850 of record JANYJN010000456.1, on the reverse strand, counting down.
CAAAGTAGCCGTATCTCCGCCGAGTCCCTAGCGGCATTTCCGAAAGTCCCCGATCAGTTCGCGGCAAAAGCCACCGGGTTCAGGAATTGCGGAGCCGACGCACCCCAGTTGTGTAGGTACGCGTCCGGCCCGGTTTGGGCGGCGAATCGAGACATGTTAGTCTTTTACTTCGGCGACCGCGCGGTTCTCATATTCAGGAGCGACACATGGCACGCTTTGCAAGACTCAAAGTCCTCAACACGATGATCGATACGGGCCTCGTCCCCGTCTTTTACCATCCGAACCTGGAGGTGGCGCGCCAAGTGGCGGCGGCTTGCCTCGCCGGCGGCTGCCGTCTATTGGAGTTCACCAACCGCGGCGACCATGCCTGGGAAGTTTTCAACGAATTGGAGAAGTACTGCGCCCGCGAATTGCCCGATATGATCCTCGGCGCCGGTTCCATCGTGGACCCCGGGACGGCGTCGCTGTTCATCAATTGCGGCGCCAATTTCGTGGTCGGTCCGGTGCTCAATCCCGATGTCGCGCGCGCCTGCAACCGCCGCAAGATCCCCTACTCTCCCGGTTGCGGCAGCGCGTCGGAGATCTCGCAGGCGGAGGAACTCGGCTGCGAAATCGTCAAAGTGTTTCCCGGCAAGGAAGTCGGCGGTCCCGCCTTTGTGAAGTCCGTTAAGGGGCCGTGCCCGTGGGTGTCCATCATGCCCACCGGCGGCGTGGAGGCCACCGAAGCCTCGCTCCAGAGCTGGTTCGGCGCCGGCGTTTCCTGCGTCGGTATGGGCTCTAACCTGGTCAGCGCCGAACTACTCAAGGCCGGCGACTACTCGGGCATCGCCGCCAATGTGCGCGCCACACTGGACCTCATCCGGAAGATTCGCGGAGGGAAATAAGCCGTGGCACTGACCATCAAACCCCGCGAGAGTTGCCGCTGGGACGCTGCCGCGCTCGGCGAGATCATGCTGCGGCTCGATCCCGGTGAAGGACGCATCCGCACCGCGCGTAACTTCCATGTCTGGGAAGGCGGCGGCGAGTACAACGTGGTCCGCGGCCTGCGCCGCTGCTTCGGCCTGCGCACCACCGTGGTCAGCGCCATCGTCGATAACGAAGTCGGCCGTCTGCTCGAAGACCTGATGCTGCAAGGCGGCGTGGATCTCTCCCACATCAAGTGGGCGCCCTTCGACGGCATCGGCCGCAATGCGCGCGTCGGCTTGAACTTCACGGAGCGCGGCTATGGCCTGCGCGGCGCGGTGGGCTGCAGTGACCGCGGCTGGTCGGCGGCCTCGCAATTGGCGCCCGGCGACGTGAATTGGAAGCGCCTCTTCGAGGAGGAAGGGGTCCGCTGGTTCCACTGCGGCGGCATCTTCGCGGCGCTCTCCGCCACCACCGCCGATCTGGTAATTGAGGCCATGGAAGCCGCGCGCGCCACAGGCACCGTGATCTCCTACGATCTCAATTTCCGGGCCTCGCTGTGGAAGTCGCAGGGCGGTATCGAGCGCGCCGTGGCGGTCAACCGCCGCATCGCGTCGCTGGTGGATGTGATGATCGGCAACGAAGAGGATTTCACCGCCGCCCTGGGATTCCAGGTGCCGGGTATGGATGAGCACATCTCCAAGCTCGACCCGGCGAACTTCCGCAAGATGATTGCCGAAGTGGTCACCATGTACCCCAACTTCCAGGCCGTCGCCACTACCCTGCGCAATGCTAAAACGGCGACGCTTAACGATTGGGGCGCGATTTTGTGGACCGGCGGCCAGTTCTACGAAGCGCCGCTGCGTGAGAATCTCGAAATCTTCGACCGCGTCGGCGGCGGCGATAGCTTCGCTTCCGGCCTGGCCTACGGGTTCTTGGCCGGCAAG
>JANYJN010000801.1 GCA_025358475.1 Candidatus Solibacter sp. | reverse complement strand
CTGCGCCCAAACGTCGCCGTGGCATGCCGCACATGCGATGCCCTTCGCAACGTGCCGGCTGTGCTTGAAGAAGATGAAATCGGGCAGCTTGTAAACTGGCGTGGCCGCCACAATTCGCTGGGAGGGGGCGAGCGCGGCGAGGCGCCGGATTTCCGGCCGGTCCGTCGCGACGGCGCGATGGCACGTCATGCAGACCGAGGCTTGCGGGAAGCCCGCCCGCTCTCCGGAAGCGGCGTTCTGATGGCAGTAGGCACATTCAATCTTCAGCGCTGCGTGGCGTTGGTGGCTGAACATCTCGGGTGCCGCGGCTACACTCGCCGGGCGTTCCGTCACCTCCGCTTCCCGCGTTACGGTACGCGAGTGTGTGATCAGCGGCGGAGTGTCCTGGCCGCCCACGGGCAGGGCAAAGGCGATCAGCGAATCCGAATAGATCTTGTTGTACTTGTTACCGCCGCCTGCCGCGATGACCACGAACTGGCGCCCCGTTTTGCGGCCGCGAAACGTCATGGGGTTGGCGTGCGCGCTGGCTGGGAGGCGGGTAACCCATAGCTCTTTGCCGGTGTCCTTGTCGAACGCGCGAAAACGGCTGTCATTGGTAGCCCCGATGAACACCAAGCCGCCCGCCGTCACCAGCGATCCCCCAATATTCGGCGACCCGGTCGGCGGCAATCCGCGCTCAACAAGTTGATCCACCACGCCCAGCACAGACCTCCACCGGAACGTCCCGTCATCCAGATTGATCGCCGTAAGAAAGCCCCACGGCGGCTGCTGGCACGGGGTCAAGTCAGGGGTCCAGAAGCGCGAATTGGGCGAGCCCGATCCCTGCTGCCGGTACGGAATCTCAGATCCTTCGGGGCGCTTCACCATGTGATAGAGCGTTCCCACGTCCATGGAATTTACGTAAAGCGTGTGCGTCTGGGGATCAAACGAAGCGCCGCCCCAGTTCGCGCCGCCGTTGGTGCCGGGGAATAGAACGGTCGGCTGTAAACCAATCGGCGTGAAGACGCTGCCGAAAGTCGCACCCTCAATCAGCTTGCCGCAGTAAGCGCGCGCTTCGGGCGTAACATTGGTCAGTTCATCCGCCCTCATCGCCTGGCGCGCGTAGGGTGGCGGCTTAACGGGACGCGGCTGCGTCGGCGACGCCTGTTCGCCCGGAACCTCGCTCTTCGCCACCGGCATTTCTTCAATTGGAAAGACGGGTTCGCCCGTGACGCGGTCGAAAACAAAGGTGTACCCAGTCTTGGTCACTTGCGCCACCGCGTCGATCAGCTTCCCGTTCTTCCGCACCTGTACCAGTGTCGGCTGCGCCGGCAGGTCGTAATCCCAAAGGTTGTGATGAACGGTCTGGAAGTGCCATAGCCGCTTGCCCGTCTTGGCGTCCACCGCCACCAGGGAATCGCCAAAGAGCCCAATCCCCTTGCGATCGCCCCCGTAGAAGTCGGTGGACGGTGAAGTCAGCGGCAGAAACAGAATACCCCGTTCCGTATCCAGGCTCAGGGGAGGCCACGAGTTCACGCCACCGCGATTCTCGGTGGATCCGGCAGCCCACGTCTCATTGCCGAACTCACCAGTGCGGGCGACGGTGTGAAAGGTCCACGCAAGTTTCCCGGTGATGGCAGCGTATGCCCTCACATCGCCGGCCGGACCCCTCGGCTCGCCATCTGGAACCAGCGATCCGCAGATCACCAGGTTCTTGTAGATCACCGGCGGCGACGTCATTCCGATGCGCCGGTCGGGGTATTGGTCCGCGATGCCCGTTCGCAGATCTACCCATCCGCCGCCCCCGAACGATTCGTCCGGTTTGCCTGTCTCCGCAATCAACGAGAAAAGCCGACCGTCCAGGGTGCCCAGGAAGAGTCGGTTCTTACGTCCGTCTGACCACCAGGTCGCCCCCCGGTTGATAAATAGATTGGCCGATTCCGTGCGGCCGATCCGAGGATCGAAGCTCCAGATCTCTTTGCCGGTTTCGGGATCCAGCGCGATCATGCGGGAGAACGGAGTGGTGATATACATCACGCCGTTGACGACAAGTGGCGTACATTCGAACGCACTGCGGGTGGGCCAGCGCGTGCCGTCGCTCACGTCGCCCGTGTGGAAAATCCATGTTGGACGCAGCCGCTGGACATTCTTTCGAGTGATCTCCTTGAGCGGCGAATATTTCATCCCGCCTGGATCGCCAGCGTAGACAGTCCAGTCCTGGGCAGTTCCCGGAAAAGGTATGGCTCCCATAAGCCAACCCACCGTCAAAATCGTTCGCAACCGCATGTTAGTGCTGGGCCGATTCTTGCACAAATTTCGCAATGGAGGGATCGGGCGCGTCCATGACAATCACCTGAAATTTCCCCTGCAGCAGCTTCCGTGAGTCAGCCTCGGACTTGTGGCCCCAATCGCCGTCGACAGGGTTGACTACCAGCCCTGGAGTCACGGCAGTCGCCAGGAGTTGCGGAATGTCGAAATAATCCAGCACGTCAAACGGAATGTAGCTGCCCGGAATCTCGCGATCCAATTGCTTCATTCTGTCCTCATCGGACACGAGAAGCTGGAACGAGAGCGGCATCGATTTCGGTCGATCCAAAAAATCGTGATACGTCAAGAACGCATCGCGCAAGATGAACCAACTCAGCTTTGAACCTTTGGTCTCGCCTGCGTGGGCCAGCAAATAAGCGGCGGCGAGCCCCGCGTTTTGCCCCCGCGCATACAAACCAATCCGAGTCGCCCGCAGTTCAGGTGCGGCATTCACAAGATCGATGGCGCGATAGATATCCCAAGCCTGACGCCAAACGAGGTTTTGTCCCTCCAGCAGGCTGACCGCAAACAGCCAGTTGTTCTTTGAGCTTGCCATCTCTCCAATTCCGCGCGGATCCAGCGCCAGGATAGCCCATCCCGCATCGGCAAGATCGCGAACTGCAGCGTCCGCGAACACCGCTTCTTTTCCCCGGTCGTCCACCGCCACCAGCAGCCCCCGCACTCTCCCCGCCGGACGCAGCAGGACCGATGGCGTCTCCAGGCCCGGCTCGGATGGCAAGAGCAGGCGCTCCAGACGGTTCACGCCGATCTGCACCTTTGACCGAATCGCCTCAGGCCATGGCCCGAGAACTTGCTGCAGACGGATGAGTCCCGGCGCGGGCGGCAAGCCGGAGGCTAGATGCTTCACCGCCGCGATCATCGCCGGACCTGCCGCTTGGTTTTGCCCCGCCGGGAAGGACCGCAGTTCCGGAGAATCTATCGCCAGCACTTGAGTAGCAGGCTCCGAGACGGGACTGCCATCGCCCTTGTCCATGAACCACCGCAGGAACCAGCCGTATGCCGCTTCCCGTTTCTTCTTCTGATAGCCGTGCCCGTCGATGCTGTCCTCGTAGTAAGAAAAGCGGTCTTTCATTGCATAGCTGCTGTAAAGCTGCCGCCCATACTCGGCCACTTCGCGCGCCCCATGCACGGGGAAGCTCTGGTCCTCGGTTGCAGACACGACCAAAACCTTCTTCGGCGCAGCCATGGTCAATAACTCATGGTTATTGGCGAATTGGAACATTCCGGGAACATAGTGGCAGTGGTCCGTTGGATCCAGATCGCGCGGCTGTCGCACCATGACCTGCTCGTAGAGATCGCAGGTCGCAACCACCGGCACCGCCACTTTGATGCGATCATCAAGCGCTGCCGTCATCCAAGTAGTGAATCCGCCACCCGACGCGCCAGTCATCCCGATGCGTTGCGGATCCACGTCCGCTCGGGCCAAAAGATACTGCAATGCGACTTTCGTTTCGTAGACCGCAAAGCCCTGCTGGGACACCCCGATCAGCAGGCCTTCCACCCGCCGGTGATCGCGCCGGGAGATCCCCCGCTCGCCTTGACCGAAGGTGTCGAAGTTCAGCACAACGAATCCAAACTTCGCCATGTTAATGCAAAATGCCTGAAAATCGGGGCGGGCCTTGCTGTCGGGAAACCAGTGCCCGTTGTAGAAAACGATCCCCGGAGCTCGGCCTCGCAGGTTGTCCGGAACGTAAATATTCGCTGGAATCAGCTCTCCCGGAAGACCTTGATAAACAACCTTCTCGATCCGGTACCCGTCTTTCTTCGACGTCGAAACAGTGCGCGATTGCAGGTCGGGTGGCCATGGAAGCTTTTTGTGTCCAAGCGACTGCTCCAGTTGGCGGCGCAGTTGCGGCCGCACCAAGTCTGCCTGCGTACCGGTGACCGCTCGCGGAATCGAATGGAGCGTGTGCTTTACCCGCGCAGCCAGATTTTGCAACACCGCTTGCTCGGAGGCGCTCGTATCCGTAGGTCGGAGCCGCCGAGCTTTCGACTCCCAATCTTGTGCCCGCAGCGGCATCACGAGCAAGACGGCGACGATCCCCACTCTACCGCTGATCATAGTGGAGTAAGTCTAGCACGCGCTTCACTGAGAGCTGCGGTGCGGGTTTAGCGTTCTGAATTCGGCGTCGCGCTGGCTTTTGAGCTGGGTCAGACCGCGTTGCTGGATGGTCCGATAAATTTGCTGTCCCGAATCGCTGCCCGACACACCAGCGAAGAGTTCGTGGCCTTCTTTGAACAACCTGTCGGCACAAACCATGCAAGGTGAAAACTTTCTTGGAAGAGTACTCCACCGTTCATCTTCACTTCACACCAACGTACGCCCCCTGGCTGAATCGGGTCGAGATCTGGTTTGTACGGATTGAGCGCGAAGACCTAGTGGTCAGAAAAGTAGCTTCAACGCGAACTGCATGATGCGCGGATCGCCCGCGATCGTTAACTGCCCAAATTGCGCCGAGGATGCGTTATTCACAACCCCTCTTCCGAGGTTGACGTTGTTAAACAGGTTGAACGTCTCGGCGCGGAACTGCAGGGTGTTCTTCTCGGTCAGCTTCGTGTTCTTGGTCAAGGAAGCGTCGGTGTTGAAATTCCGGGGAAGGCGGATAATTCCTTTTCCCGAGTTGCCGAATGTGCCGGTCGCATTTGCCGTGAACAGCTTGGTGTTGAAGAATTGCTTGACCATCTGCCCGTGGGGACGGGCACTGCCAAGATTCGGATTTTCGCCGCCGATGTAATCGGCTCGGTCGCGGTTCTCACCGCTAAACGAGTTGTCGCGCCCGCTCAGCACGCTGACCGGGAAGCCGCTTTGCCAGTTCATCACGGAGTTGAGCGACCAGCCGTTCACCAGGAAGCGGGCTGGTCCCTTTACTCTTGCCGGAAGTTCCCAAACGCCGGACGCGTGGAAGGCATGAGGCACGTCGCCTACGGATGGGCCGTAATCGGAACCGCGATAGAACGGATTGGACCAGCCAAGATCGTCAAGCATCTTGCTGAAGGTATAATTCGCCAGCAGCGTGAATCCCTTGCTAAAGCGCTTCTCGATAGTCACCTGCAGCGAATTGTAGATCGAGATGTTGCTGGGATCTTCAATATAGATGTTGGTGAACTTCGGATAGGGCCGCCGGCTCTGGTTGTTGGCTACCGTTGAAGCTCCCGGTGCGTAGATGGCCGCGTTCACGTCGCGGACATTGGAGCGCGAACCCAGCTCGCCGGTGGCGAGGTGCGTTCCTTTATTGCCGAAATAGCCCGCCCGCACCAGCCAGCCGGAAACAAGTTGCCGCTCCAGGATCAGGTTGTAGGAGATGAGTTGCGGGATGCGGTAAATCGCTGGGAACGTATTGAGCAGTTGCAGTGGTGTCGTAAACGTAGCGCTCGCGGCCGGGGGCGTGATGTAGAACGATTTGGGGAATGGGTTGGCAATGCCGGCGCTTTGGTAAGGGTTGTCGAGATTGACTCCCTGGAGGACGTAAACCGGAGCCCACGGGGCCATGGAACCGTACAGATAACGGGTCATTTCGATCGGCGTGTGGAAGAATCCGATCCCGCCGCGCACGCTGGTCTTACCGTCTTGCGTTGCGCGATACGCAAATCCCAGGCGCGGAGCGAAAAGAGTGAGTTTGGTGGGCACACCGTTGGTCGGACAGCCCGCGTCGCGGTTGCTGCCGCCAAAGACGAGGCCGACAGGCGCGTTTGGGTAGCGTTGCGACTGTTCGCCGGGACGCCAGCAGACCACCCGGCCCTCCGTCTCGCGGTATCCCACAAACGGGTCCCAGCGCAGGCCGAGGTTGACGGTCAGCCTGGAATTTACTTTCCAGTTGTCCTGAACGAAGAATCCCCACTTGGTACCGACTTGGTTTTTGAACTCGCCGCCGGCTTGCTGAAAGGTGCCTACTTGTCCCACCAGGAGGTCGGCCACGCCGTCGCCGGAATATTGACCGGAGAACGTATATTGGCCATCCATGGAGAACGTATTGTAGAGATCGTTGTAGATGCGAACGGCCTCGCCTCCAAACCGCAGTTCGTGCGCGCCCCAAAGTTTAGTGACCATTTCGCGGATGGTCTCGCTTCCGCGATTGAATCGACCCAAATGATTCGTGTTAACCGCGAATCCGCCAGTCACGGCGATACGTAACTCGGGAGGCGCGTGAAGCGGGGATGCGCCGTTTCCGGCGATCTGGACTCCCGCGTCTCCCGGCCCAAACGGCGCTGTTGGAAGCGATCCGCCTACCTGGCGGCTGAAGCCGAACGTCGTAACAAAGAGCAGCGTCGGGCTGCCGGTGTAGGTGTAATTGGCGGAGATATTCTGCACCCGCACCTTGTTGGCGGTATTGGTATCGGCAAGGATATTGGTTTTCGAAATGATCGCGGGCTGGTCCCAGTTATCGAAGAAGTAGCTGCCGCTGATCTGGTGCTTGCC
>JANYJN010000794.1 GCA_025358475.1 Candidatus Solibacter sp. | reverse complement strand
GCGCGCGAGCGCCACGTCCGCCAAAGGGTCCACGCGTCTGGCGGCGCGCCCCAGGGACAGCGCTTCCTCCCGGCTCAGGGCGGGATCGCACAGGGCCCGCAGCAGCAATCCGCTGGAAACAAATAGCGCCACCAGGTAATGGGCACCGCGGGAATCTCCGGAGGTCTGCAGAATCTCTATGGAAGTTTCGTAGAAAAGCTCGGCATTATTATCTAAAATGTCCCGAATTCGATTGCGGCTGGTGGACGGGTCGGTTTCGAAATTCCGCACCAGATTGGACAACAGCATGCGAATATCGTCGAAGGATTGTTCCTTCGATGCGGCGTAGATCGGCACATTTCATAGATCGGCCGATTGCCCGGGAAACTTTAGGCCCAGGGTTTTACAGGGGATGCAGGCCAGGCTTTATAATCAAAGTAATGGCAAAAAACACCTTTGGCGCCGCCGCGAAACTGCGCGTCGGCACGGCGGAATACGACTATTTTAGTCTCGCGCAGCTAGCCCGGCAGGGCGTCGGGACCGTCGGGCGCCTGCCGTTCTCCATCCGGATTCTGCTGGAGAATCTGTTGCGCAACGAAGACGGCAAGCGCGTTTCCGCGCAGGATGTGGCCGCCGTGGCGGGCGGCGCCGGCGCCGGCGTCAGAGAGATCAGCTTCATGCCGGCGCGCGTCCTGTTGCAGGATTTCACCGGCGTCCCCTGCGTGGTGGACCTGGCCGCCATGCGCGACGCCCTGGCCGCGATGGGCGGCGACCCCAGCCGCGCCAATCCGCTGCTGCCCGCCGACCTGGTCATCGATCACTCCGTTCAGGTGGATTACTTCGGCGGCGTGAACGCTTTCGGCCTCAATGCGGCGCTGGAATTCCAACGCAACCGTGAACGTTATATCCTGCTCCGCTGGGGCCAGACGGCCTTCCGCAATTTCCGCGTGGTGCCGCCCGATACCGGAATCGTCCACCAGGTAAACCTGGAATATCTCGCCCCGGTGGTGTTCCGCAATCCGCAGGGCGCGGTCTACCCGGATTCGGTGGTGGGCACGGATTCCCATACCACCATGATCAACGGCCTGGGCGTGCTGGGCTGGGGCGTGGGCGGTATTGAGGCCGAAGCCTGCATGCTGGGGCAGCCCGTCTCCATGCTGCTGCCCCCCGTGGTCGGCTTCAAGTTGAGCGGCCGCCTTAAGGAAGGTTGCACCGCTACGGATCTGGTCCTGACCGTGACCCAGATGCTCCGCAAGAAGGGCGTGGTGGGCAAGTTCGTCGAGTTCTACGGCGCCGGCCTGAGCGCGCTCAGCCTGCCCGACCGCGCCACCGTGGCCAACATGGCGCCCGAATACGGCGCCACCATGGGCTTCTTCCCGGTGGACCGGGAGACCCTCGAGTTCCTCGAATTCACCAACCGCGACGCCGCCCTGGTAGCCCTGGTGGAAGCCTATACCAAGGAGCAGGGCATCTTCCGAACCGACGAAACCGCGGACCCGGTGTTCGCCGACAACCTGGAGTTGGATCTCAACACGGTCACGCCCTCCATGGCCGGGCCCAAGCGCCCGCAGGACCGCGTGGAGCTGACAGGCGTAGCGCAGAATTTTCACGCCGCGTTCCCCAACCTGCCGGCCCCCGCGCCCGGTACCCTGGGGCACGGCGCGGTGGTCATCGCGGCCATCACCAGTTGCACCAATACCTCTAACCCCAGCGTCATGCTGGCCGCCGGCCTGGTGGCCAAAAAGGCCGTGGAACGCGGGCTCAAGGTAAAGCCATGGGTCAAGACCAGCCTGGCGCCCGGCTCCAAGGTGGTGGCGGACTACTATCGCGAAGCCGGCTTGATGACGTATCTGGAACAACTCAATTTCCACCTGGTAGGCTTCGGCTGCACCACTTGCATCGGCAACAGCGGTCCGCTGCCCGAAGCGGTCACCCTGGCGGTGCAGAAGGATAGCCTGGTGGTGGCGGCGGTGCTCAGCGGCAACCGGAACTTCGAAGGCCGCATCAACCCGCTCATCAAGGCCAATTATCTGGCCTCGCCGCCCCTGGTGGTTGCCTATGCGCTGGCCGGCACCATGGATATCGACCTGACCACCGATCCCCTCGGCGAGGGCTCCGATGGCCGGCCGGTATTCCTGCGCGACATCTGGCCCACCAATGAAGAGGTGGCTGCCACCGTGCGCGCCGCCATCAACCGCGGCATGTTCGAGCACGAATACGCCCACGTCTTCGACGGCGACAAGAATTGGCGGAGCCTGACGATTCCCGAGGGCGGAATTTACCAGTGGGACGACACCTCGACTTACATCAAGAAACCGCCCTACTTCGAGAACATGGCGGACCCCAACGCGCCCATACAGGATTTCCACCTGATGCGTGTGCTGGCGCTATTGGGCGATTCCGTCACCACCGACCACATCTCCCCCGCCGGCTCCATTCCTAAGGACGGCCCCGCCGGAAAATATCTCATCGCGCAAGGCGTGCAGCCGGCCGATTTCAATTCCTATGGGGCGCGGCGCGGCAATCACGAGGTCATGGTTCGCGGTACCCTCGCCAACATCCGCCTGCGTAATCAACTCGCGCCCGGGACCGAGGGCGGCGTGACCCGTCACTTGCCGGATGGCGAGGCGATGTTCATCTACGACGCGTCCATGAAATACCAGAAGGACGGCGTGCCGCTGCTCATTATCGCGGGCAAGGAATACGGGTCCGGATCTTCACGCGATTGGGCCGCTAAGGGCGTCCTGCTGCTGGGTGTCCGGGCTGTGATTGCGGAGAGCTTCGAGCGCATACACCGCACGAATCTGGTCGGCATGGGGGTGCTGCCGTTGCAATTCCAGCCTGGGGAAAGCGCGGCGAGTCTGAAGTTGACCGGGACCGAGACTTATCATATTGAAGGCGTGGCCGGCTCGCTGAACGGCGGTGGCCGCACCGCCACCGTGCGGGCAGTGACGGCTGCGGGCGCGGAGGTCTCGTTCACGGCGGTGGTGCGCGTGGATACTCCGCAGGAAGTGGAGTACTACCGTAATGGCGGGATACTGCCTTATGTGCTGCGCCAGTTGGCGGTGTAGCGGGCTGGGGGCGGACTGCGCTTCAACGAAACCGTGTTGAGACCGCTCTCCGCACATTTGTCGAGCCCACCGGCACTCCGCGGCTGCGTTGTTTAGGCGGTGGAGATGTGGTTTAATTTCCCATAGGTCGTCGTCAGGCGCAGGGGTCCCTTGTTAGGCAGTCCAACCATAGGAGCTAGACGCGATGGACACATTTTGGTCGGCCGTCATAGGGGCTGGTGGAACCGTAACCGCAGCCCTGATCACAGGTCTACTTGCCAGACAATCATCCGTCCGGAACAAGTCCTACGATAAGGTTACGGGAAGCGTAAACGACCCGCAGCCGAATGCAGCGGTGGGACGAACCTTCAAATGCTCCGGTGTAGTGACGGGCATGCAGCCCGGATTGAGTCTCTGGTTGGCGGTTGAAGTAAGCGACCTCGTGTGGCCGAAGGAGAGCAGGGTGACTCCCGACCAGGATAATAAGTGGAGCGCCATGGTTTTTGAAGACGGTGCCGCTCAAACCTTCGCAGTAGCTATCTATGTCGCAGACGCCAAGGTGGATAAACGCATCGGGAAGTGGTTGGAAGCCGGCCGCAGCACCGGAACCTACACAGAGTTGAGGGGTATTCCGGGTGCCCGGCGCCTAGCGCGGGTCGACGGTCTGCGCCTGAACCTGGGTGTACTTTGAAAGACTGTAACGCGCTTTCACCCGCGCATCCTGACAAGCGCATGAGCGACGCGCGAAGACGCCCGCAAGGCGCAGGCGCGAGGCGTTAAGACCGCATCATCCTCTTGTTATTCTGTCAGGGAAGCGGCTGGTTACGGGCGTTCCACCGGCACGCTCATGAAACCGCGCATCCCGCCGTCCACGTGCACTCCCAACACCTTCATGTTCTCGCAGCAGTTGGGGCGATTCAGACGGCATGGCTTGCAAACGCCGCACGTCAGGTGAGGCTCGATGGCGCAGCGGTCTCCGGGCCGGATGCCGCGAGTGTTGTCCGGCGCCTTTAGCACCTCGCAGCTCAACTCATGACCGATGATGCGCGGAAAGGTGTAATTGGCCTGGTGCCCATCGAAGGCGTGCCAATCGCTGCCGCAGATGACGACGCGGTGAATCCTCACCAGTGCCTCGCTAGGCTGGCGCACCACCGGCGGCACGATGTGTCCCACGAATTGACGTGGCGCTTCCAACACGATTTGTCTCATGGCTTCTCGAAACTCCAGAGTAGAGCAACTACCCGGAGGAATGCTACTGCTCACGCGCCCTTCACGCGGAGGCGCGATGGCGGAAGGCAGGGGCCCCGTGGCGGCATGTCGAACTAGCCGCCGACTGCGTCCCCACCATCCCGGCGAACGGTACCGCGGACGGCATGGTCTGGATTCTGGAGGGGATGCCGCACGCGGTTAGTGCATCACCCATCCGCCATCCACGTTGAGCGTCTGGCCGGTCATTCCGTCGCTCAGCTCCGAGCTCAGGAAAAGGCAGGCGCGCGCGATATCAAGCGGCAGGATGCGCCGTTGCAGGCACTGCGAGGCCATCATTGCCTGGGCCTGTTCCTCGGTCAGCACCCTGGCCTCCGCCTCGACTTTAATCGCACCCGGAGTGATGCAGTTGACGTGGATATTGTATTCGCCCATTTCGCGCGCCAGCGAGCGGGTCAGCCCGATTACGCCGCCCTTTGACGCCACATAGTGCGCGAGCAACGCCATACCCAGGTGGAAGGTTACCGAGGAAATGTTGACCACCTTGCCGGCGCGCCGCGCCACCATGTGGGGCAGCACCATCTGCAGCGTGTGGAACATGCTCTTCAAGTTGATCTGGTGCATTTCGTCCCACTGCGCTTCGGACATTTCGAGAAAAGCCTGGCGTGGGTAGATGCCCGCGTTATTGATCAGCACATCGATGCGGCCAAAGTCGCCGATGGCGCTCTTCACCCAGGGTGCGATCTCCTGGCGATGGCGCACGTCGCCGCCGAAAGCCGTCGCCGCGCCGCCTGCCGACACGATGGATTCGGCGACCCTGCGGCAACCTGCCAGGTCCCGATCCAGAATGTAGGTATGCGCGCCCTGACTGGCAAAGAGGCGCGCCACCGCCTCGCCGATTCCAGTGGCGGCGCCAGAGATCAATACTACCCGGTCCTTCAACATGGCCACATCATAACGCGCTGGCGCACTTGTCGAGAAGCCCATGCTGCGTTAGCGACCGGCGCTCCGCCTGGTGCATGCGCTTCGCAGCTCGGACCGTACTCGACATATCTTGGGCCATCTACGTGCTCTAATAATCTGTGTTTACTACGTATCAAGAGAAAAGGAGCCGAATCGTGAAATTCAGAGTGCTTTTGTTGACGCTGTTGGCTGCGGGGACTGTCTTCGCCCAGATTTCCGTCGGAATAAGAATCGGCGCGCCGCCTCGGCCTCGGGTAATGATGGTTCAGCCACAAAATCCCGGCGACGGGTATGTTTGGGTTGGGGGCTACTGGTACCCTGTCGGCCACCGCTACACTTGGCACGACGGATACTGGACCCGTCCGGCGTACGAAGGCTCGCGCTGGGTGCAACCGCACTATGATGGCCAGAGCTACTATTCAGGCTACTGGGATGGCGACCGTGGCCAATTCGGGCACAATCATAAATGGGACAAGAACCGCGACCACAAACGGGACTTCGAGCGCGACAACGACAACGACAACGAGCGCGGCCACGGCCACGGCCACGACAAGGACAAGGACCGCAGGTAGCGGACGGCGACGGGCATCAGGACCGCGGCAGCGGATGCACCGCGCGGGCGATCACTTCAAAATTGCTGCCGCGGCGCGCCAAAGCGGGCATGCGTAGAATCCAATTGTCCAACTGGCGCGCCAACCGGTAGCCCGCGCCCCATGCCGGAAAGAGGCCGGCCAGGGGCGACGACCCGAAGTCGTACATCGCGACCCGGGTTTCCCAGCCAGCCTCGCGGAAAAGGGCTGCCGTCGGCTCCGAGTCGAGTTCGCGCTCGTCTTGCGTCTGGTAGCGCTTCATCAGCTTTGGGATCAGCAGCCGTCCGACAGCGCCGGCAAGCCGCCGCCGGCTCGGGTCGAGCGAATAGAACACCCCGGAGGGTGTGAGCTGTTGCCGCAGGCGGTGGGGCAGGGCGGCCAGTTCGGCGTCTGGCAGGTGATGCAGGAAGAAGATGGCGATGGCCACGTCGAAGTTGCCCTCGACGGCGGTGCCCTGCTCGAAGCGGGCATTAGAGATGCCGAGCGCGGCCGCGTCGGCGCGGGCCTGGCGGACGGCCGCCCCGGAGAGATCGATGCCGGTGACTTGGGCCACATGCGGCGCCAGCAGCAACTCCGTGTCGCCGATCCCGCAGCCTAAACTGAGCACTCGCGACGCATGGCCCGCGCCCGTCACGGCCAGGATGCGCCGCACCATGTGTGCGCGCAGCGCGCGTACGGCCGGCCGCGCGAAATGGCTCTGCGCAAAACCGGAGTACAATTTTTCGTGATATTCCAGCTCGCGCTGCCGCGCGTCACTCACGCTTTTGTCCGGCGGTGGCGGAACGCGATCGCGGTGAGAGATAGGGAGACCGCCAGCATCGCCCCGTCGCGCACCAGTG
>JANYJN010000451.1 GCA_025358475.1 Candidatus Solibacter sp. | reverse complement strand
GAGCACCTTGACGTCGCTCCAATACTGCTCGCGCAGCGGCGGAATCAGGGCCAGCGCCTGCTTGAGGCCTTCGGCGTTGCGCGCCATGCCGCAATGTTCCCACATGATTTTGCCGAGCTCGCGGTGATAGGAATCCACACTTCGCTTACCCTTGGCGTCCAGCAACTTCCGGGTGACCGCGTGAACGGTGGATTCGGCCTCACGGGCGGCGGCGTGGCTGGCATCCACCTTCTCTAACTTGTTGGAAGCCAGGTAATCGCCGATGGTATTGGGCAGGACGAAGTATCCGTCGGCCAAGCCCTGCATGAGGGCGCTGGCGCCCAGGCGATTGGCGCCGTGATCGCTGAAATTGGCTTCGCCGACGACGTACAGCCCGGGGAGGTTCGACATCAGGTTGTAGTCCACCCAGAGGCCGCCCATGGTGTAGTGCATGGCCGGGTAGATGCGCATGGGATCCTTGTAGGGATCTTCGCCGGTGATGCGGTTGTACATGTCGAACAGGTTGCCGTAGCGCTCCTTGATTAGGGGGGCGCCGAGGCGCCCGATGGCATCGCGGAAATCCAGGTATACGGCCAGGCCGCTCTCGCCCACGCCACGGCCTTCATCGCAGGCGGCTTTGGCGTTGCGGGAGGCCACGTCGCGCGGTACCAGGTTGCCGAAGCTGGGGTACTTGCGCTCCAGGAAGTAATCGCGCTCGGGTTCGGGGATCTGGCTGGGAGGGCGCTTATCGCCCTTGGCGGCAGGCACCCAGACGCGGCCATCGTTGCGCAGCGATTCGCTCATCAGAGTGAGCTTGCTCTGATATTCGCCGGAGACCGGAATGCAAGTGGGGTGAATCTGGGTGAAGCAGGGATTGGCGAACAGGGCCCCGCGCTTGTGGGCTCGCCAGATGGCGGTGGCGTTGCAGTTCTTGGCGTTGGTGGAGAGGTAATAGACGTTGCTATAGCCGCCGGTGCCGAGGACCACGGCGTCGGCGAAGTGGCTTTCGATTTTGCCGCTGATCAGGTCGCGGGTGACGATGCCGCGGGCGCGGCCATCCACCACTATGAGGTCGAGCATCTCGGTGCGCGGGGACATCTTCACGGCGCCTGTGCCGATCTGCCGCTCCAGCGCCTGGTAGGCGCCGAGGAGCAACTGCTGCCCCGTCTGGCCGCGCGCGTAGAAGGTGCGCGAGACCTGCGCGCCGCCGAAACTGCGGTTATCGAGGTAGCCGGAATACTCGCGGGCAAACGGCACGCCCTGCGCCACGCACTGATCGATGATGTTGAGGCTGATGCCAGCGAGACGATACACGTTGGATTCGCGCGCCCGGAAATCGCCGCCCTTCACCGTGTCGTAGAACAGGCGATAGATGCTGTCACCGTCATTGTGATAATTTTTGGCGGCATTGATGCCTCCCTGCGCGGCGATACTGTGCGCGCGCCGGGCGGAATCCTGGAAGCAGAAACAGTGGACGTTGTAGCCGAGTTCGGCAAGGCTCGCCGCCGCGCTGCCGCCCGCCAGACCCGTGCCCACGACGATGATGGTGTACTTCCGCTTATTGGCCGGATTCACCAGCTTAAGATTGAAGCGATGGGTGTCCCAGCGCGTCTCGATGGGGCCGGAGGGAGATTTCGAATTGAGTTCCATGCTGGCGTTCTTTCCTATTTCACGAATCCGGCCATCACCGCGATCGGGATGGAGCAGTTGCCGATGGCGATCAGGATGGCGAAAATAGCCGCGCCCGTTTTCAATTTCGGAGTGTAGCGGGGGTGGCTGAAGCCCAACGACTGAAACATGCTCCATAGCCCGTGATACAGGTGCAGGCAGAGCAAGACGACGCCCAGGATGTAGAACGCCGAGATGGCGGGATTGGAAAACCCGGCGATCACGTTGGCGTGCACGTTGGGCTCATTGGGGGCGATCTCTTGCAAGGGCACCACTGCGCCCACGGTGAGGTGCAGCACGTGGAAAATCACGAATGCCGCCACGATGGGGCCGCTCCACATCATGGTGCGGGAGGCGTAGGTGGCGGCCGCGTCGTCCTTTTTAACGTAGGCTACGGGGCGGGCGTCTCGCTTCAGCTTCCAGAGCTGGACGGAGGCCACAATATGCAGGCCGACCGCTACCAGCAGCGTAATGCGCGCCACCCACAAGAGGACTGAGATGGACGGATTGTGCAGGAAGGCAGCGTAATTATTGATTCGTTCGGGGTTGCCATAAATCTGCAGGTTGCCCAGCAGATGGGCTACGACGTATCCAAAGAGGATCACCCCGGTCACGGCCATGATGGCCTTTTTCCCGATGGGGGCTTCATAGAAGCGGACGATGCGATGCACGGGATTGATCGCAATAGCACTCATGCGGAGAACCTCGGTTTTAAGTAAGTCACTATAGGGGATGCAAAAAACAGCGCTGTAGATTTCAAACTTGTAGTATAGCCCCGCAACGCTACATAAATAAAATGTGGGTGCCGTGGAGGGTGTGCACCACTAAATTGGGGAAATGGGAAACGGGACTCGCTTGTGGGGCAGACTGGCAAGCTGCCGCACGCTCCAGAGGGTACCCCATTTACCAGCGCAAGTGGCGGGTTGCCAAACAGTTCCAGTTTCTAAGCTGCTCCACAACCCACTTCACGCTGCGTTTCCCGAATTCGGTAAAGCACCCAAGGACGGGGAGGTGGTGGAAAGCGGCGGAGAGGCAGCCATGGCGGGCCGGCCCCATAGACGCGCTCCACCGCGAATCAGTATGCTGGACTCCATGCGCGTATCCCTGCCTTTTATCCTCGCCGCCTTGGCAGCGACCCTGCCGGCCCAACCGGCGGACCTGGTGCTCCGCAACGGCAAGATCGTCACCATGAACCCCGCCGCGCCCACCGTGCAGGCCCTCGCCATCCGCGCCGGCAAGATCACCGCCCTCGGCACCGACCGCGCGGCCTCGCAATGGATGGGCCCCCACACCAAGGTCATCGACCTCCACGGCATGCTCGCCATTCCCGGTTTTATCGAAGGCCACGGACATTTCACCGGGGTCGGCGAATTCCGCATGGGCCTGGACCTGCGCGAAGCGCGGACGTGGGAC
>JANYJN010000448.1 GCA_025358475.1 Candidatus Solibacter sp. | reverse complement strand
ACTTCTGCGGATTGCGGTCCACCAGCTTCCGCCCTTCGGGCTGGGCCGGATGAAAATCTTCGCGGCGTTCATCTGGACGTGCCGCGAGCTGCTACCTTGCTGGGCGGAGATTGACTTTCACGCCGGATAACGCAGCGGGGCCGCGGTAGACGCGCTGGGTGGCCTTCACGAAATCCGTGAGGCGGGCGTTATAGATATCGACGAACTTCTGCGGATTGCGGTCCACCAGCGGGAACCACGAGCTCTGCACCTGCACCATGATGCGATGGCCGCGGCGGAAGGCGTGGTCGATATCGGGCATGACCCACTCCACCTTTTCCATCTTGCCCGGGGTGAAGGGTTCAGGCTTGGAGAAGCTGTGGCGGAACTTGCCGCGCATGGCTTCGCCACGCACCAGTTGCTGATAGCCGCCCATGTGGACGCCGGTGGGATTGGAGGCGGGATTGGGATAATCTTCGGGATAGACATCGATCAGCTTGACCACCCAATCGGAATCGGTGCCGGTAGTGGAGACGAAGAGGGAGGCGGTCAGCGGGCCGGCCAGGGTTACGTCGGCATCGAGCACTTCGGTTTGGTAGGTGAGCACGTCGGTGCGGGTGGAGGCGAAGCGCTGATCTTCCACCATGTGCTCGCGCGTCATCCCCGCACCCTGCCCGCCGATGTAGGGCACGGGCTTGGCGGGATCGCTGACGTACTCGTCGAATTCGGTGCCGGCCCCCTGGGTCGCGTCGAAGGCGAGGCGGCCCCCGGCCTGAAGATAGAGCGTCTTCGGCAGGACGTCTCTGGGCGGCCAGGCATCCTCCTTGCGCCACTGGTTGGTGCCGGTTTCGAAGACGAAGGCCTCGGGTAGTTTGGGATCGTCCTTGCCCTTCAGCCAGTGGTTGAAGAACGGGAGCTCGATCTCGTCGCGATAGAACACGGCGGTCTTGGAGCCGAACTGGACGCGGCCGAGGGAATCGCCATCGCTGCGCTCCCAGCCGCCGTGAAACCACGGACCCATGACCAGCATGTTGTTGGCGCCGGGACTATTCTTTTCGATCGCCTGATACGTATTGAGGGCGCCGAAAAGGTCTTCGGCGTCGAACCAGCCGCCCACGGTCATGACGGCGGGCTTGATGTTTTTGAGGTGGCGGCGCAGGTCGCGCGCCTGCCAGAATTCGTCGTAGTTGGGGTGCTGGGCGATCTCAGTCCAGAAGGGGACATCGTTCTTGAAGAACTTCTCGTTGACGTTGGAGAGTGGTCCCAGCCCAAGGAAGAAGCTGTAGCCGTCCTGCTGGGTGAGCACGTTGGGTTGGGAGCCGGCGGGCGGTGGCACAGTGGGCACGGGGCGGGGATGGCCGAAGCTCGAAAGGAAGCGAAATATGTGCGGCAGGTAGAGGGTCCCGTTGTGATGGAAATCGTCGCCGATGAACCAATCCGCGATGGGCGCCTGCGGGGATGCGGCTTTGAGGGCGGGGTGGGCGTCGATGATGCCGGCTGCGGTGTAGAAGCCGGGATAAGAGATGCCCCACATGCCGACGTTGCCGTTGTGGTTGGGGACGTGGTGCGTGAGCCACTCGATGGTGTCGTAGGTATCGGTGCTTTCGTCGGTATCCTGGGGCCCGCGCTTGACGGCGCGGTGCGGCGTCATGTTGACGAAATCGCCCTCCGACAGGTAGCAGCCGCGCACGTCCTGGTAGACGAAGATGAACTGTTCGCGGGCGAACTTCTCAGAGGGACCGAGGGCGGTCTTGTAGTTCTCCACGCCGTAGGGGCTCACGCTGTAGGGCGTGCGGCTGAGCATGATGGGGAACTTTTCGTGGGTGTCCTTGGGAACGTAGACGCTGGTGAAAAGGTGCTTGCCGTCGCGCATGGGAATCTGGAATTCGTACTTGGTGTAGTGCGACTTAATGAATTCGAGGCCTTGGCCGGAACAGGAGAGGGCAAAAAGCCATAAGACAGCGAGCCTGCGCGTAGTTATCATAGAAACCACTAGATTACACCAAGGCGAGGACTAGAATGAACTCCAAGACGAACGATCGACGCGGCTTCCTGCATGGCATGCTGGCAGCCGGCAGCCTGGCCGCGGCGGCGCCCGCGGCCGCCCAGGCACAACCGGCGAGCGGCGCATCCGGCGACACGCCATATCTTCCGGCTTACACGCGCGCGCAGAGCTACAAGAGCCTGAAGCAATCCAGTTACGACACAACGGGCGGCAATAGCGACCGGTGGCCGATTGCCCCGGGCGGCGTGCGGGAGGTGTTCCATGCAACCGGCGCGGGCGTGATCACGCACATCTGGTTCACCATCGATGCGCGCAGCAACGATCATCTGAAAGAGTTGGTGCTACGCGGCTATTGGGACGGCAACGCCAAACCGAGCGTCGAAGTTCCGGTGGGCGATTTCTTCGGGCTGAATCTGGGGAGTTACCAGGTGTACCAATCGGCGTACCTGGCGTGCTCGCCGGGGCGCTCCTTGAACTGCTACTTCGCCATGCCGTATCGGCGGTCGGCGCGGTTCACGGTGACTAATGAGGGGTCGCGGGAGATTGGCAGCTTCTATTCGAACATCGACTACATGGTGGTGCCGAAGCTGCCGGACGATTCGCTCTACTTCCACGCGCAGTACCGGCAGAGCGCGCCGTGCGTGCCGGTGACGGCGCCGGGCGCCAAAATCAATCTGGACGGCAAGCAAAACTACGTCTATTGCGAGACGCGCGGGCGCGGTCACCTGATGGGGGTGACGCTGGGTGTGCTGCAGAACGACAACGGGTGGTGGGGCGAAGGCGACGACATGATCTTCATCGACGACGAGAGCAAGCCTGTGATCAACGGCACCGGGAGCGAGGACTATTTCCTGGGGAGCTGGAACTTCGGCGGCCAGTTCGGCGCGACGCAGTTCGCTCACGCGCAGTACGGGGCGCCGCTGATAGTGAATCCGGAGCGGACGGGCGGCAGGTACTGCTGCTACCGGTGGCACGGCGACAATCCGGTGACCTTCGAACGGTATATGAAGCACACCATGGAGCACGGTCACGCCAACGATCGCGGGGATAACTTCTACTCGGCGGCGTATTGGTACCAGGACGCGCCGTACACGGACTTCCCGGCGCTGCCGCCGGTGGGGCAGCGGATTCCGATGGTGAAGGCGGGGTAGGGCGGGGGGTGGAATTCGTTGGCGGCGCGTCCGAACTGCGCTCGGATGGACAAGGCAGAGCCTTATCGCACACGGTACCGGGTTCACGCGGGCGGGGCCGATGCGGTGTGAGTTAAGCTTAGGGGTACCCGCGGTCCAGCCGTGCCGCCAAGCGCGAAACGTGTGCCGAAATGAACGCTGAATGGACTCCCATGCGGTGGCCGGGTTCGTGGAAATCCCCCTCCGCCATAGGCCTGCTCAAAGGCACGCCCATCAACTGGCTGCTGGTGGATCGGGATGCGGGCCTCGGGCCGGTGATTGAAGAGGCCAAACGGGCGGGGCTGCAGGTCGCCGAAGTGGCTTCGCCGCCGGCCGGGGTTGACCTCATCGCGGGAGAGTGGCCCGGGGTGGCCATGTCGCGCGGCGGCGACGGGGCATCGGCCGGTCCGACGGGCGTGCCGTGGGTGGATAGCAATTCCTGGAAGATCCGCCTGGAAGCGGCGCGGCGGCCGGGCGCCGACATCTGGGTGGATGCGCCGCCGAAAGGCGTGGCAGTGCGGCCGAGTTCCTACCGGACGGCAATTGCGGATGCCGCCGCTTACGGTGGCCGGTGGGTGATCTCGCCGGATGCCCAACTGGCCGCGGGGCTGGTGGATGGCAAGGCGGATGCTTTGCGGACGTGGCAGGAGATTGCGGGCGCGGCGGCTTTTTTCGCCATGCGCCGCCCGTGGGCGGCGTATCTTCCCGAAGCCGTGGTGGGGGTGATTTCTGGCTTCGCCGGCGACGATGAGTTCATGGGCCAGGAACTACTCAACCTGATAGGCCGGACCAATCAGCAGTACGCGGTTCTGGTAAAGACTAAATTGCCGGAGACAGCTTTTCGCGGTCTGCGTGCGGTGATCTATGTGGATGCGCAACCGCCGGCGGCGGATCTGCGCAAGCGGATACTGGACTTCGTGAGTGCGGGCGGCCTGCTGATCACGGGGCCGAAGTGGGGTCCCCCTCCGGGCACGCCTGGAAGGGACGAGCATCCGGGGTACGCCATGCGCGCGCTTGGCAAGGGGCGGGTGGCGATCGCCAAACGGGATCCGGACGACCCTTACGCGCTGGCCAGCGACTCGGCGCTGCTGATAAGCCATCGCTACGAATTGCTGCGTTTCTGGAATGGGGGGGCGGTGGGTTCCTATCTGACGGTGGCGCCGGACCGCAAACGTGCCGTGGCGCACCTGCTGTTCTACGCGGACCGCGGGGCGGACCACGTGAGTGTGCGGATCGCGGGGCGATGGCGCAAGGCCGGCATGTGGACGCCGGACCGGGAGGGGCCGCGCGCGGTGGAATTGGAGATCCAGCAGGATGCGGTGGAACTGCATCTTCCGGCGGTGGGGCAATACGCGGCGGCGGAGTTGGAGGTTTAGGGTGGGGAATTGCCCCGGTCAATCGATAGAGGAAACGAGGGCGTTCACAGGGGAGTCGATGAAAAGGAAGCGGCCGGTTCAACGCGGCGACGCAGGGGCGCAGAGATAAGCGCAGAGTCCTGCCACGGACGAGCTTCGTGGCGGAATGGGATGGGAAACCTGGCAGAGTGACTCTGAGGCGGAGTCGCGGAGGCAGAAGAGTCCGAGCTTTCACTCGGATTTGGCGGGCTGAAGCCTGCCCCACCGAGGGAGGTTTCCGCGGAGAAGGCACTGGGCGGACGTTTCGGGAGGGGAAAAATGTACAAGAACTGTTCACGCAGGGAGTGGTTGCTGAGGACGGCGGCGGTGTTACCGGGCGCGTGGCTGGCAGGCAGCCGGTTGGGGCGCGCGGCGGGGGCGCCGGCATTGCC
This sequence comes from Candidatus Solibacter sp., assembly GCA_025358475.1. GTDB lineage: Bacteria > Acidobacteriota > Terriglobia > Bryobacterales > Bryobacteraceae > Solibacter. Next base: position 5,369 of record JANYJN010000448.1, on the reverse strand, counting down.
GGTGGCAGTGGCCCGATGCAGAACCTATGACGCGGGCGAACTGGTTCCGGCGCTCTCCAGGATGTTCGATCAACTGGGCGGGTTGGGGCGTTTGGTCAGCGGCAGGACGGTGGGCATCAAGATCAACCTGACGGGAGAAACAACGTACCGGCTGGGCTATGCGCCGCTGGAGGACACGCACTACACGCATCCGGCGGTAATCGCGGCGACGGTGCACCTGTTGGGCCGTGCGGGGGCACGGCGGATACGGGTACTGGAGAGCGCCTGGTCCACGGCGGAGCCGGTGGAAGAAGTGGTGCTGCGCGCCAACTGGGAGCCGCGCGACATTCTGGGCGCGGCACCGAACGTGGAGTTCGAAAACACGAACTACCTGGGGAGTGCCAGGAAGTACGCGCGCCTGATGGTGCCCACCGGGGGCTACCTCTATCCGGGCTTCGACCTGAATCACTCCTATGCGGACTGCGACGTTTTTGTCAGCCTGGCGAAGATGAAGGAGCACGCCACGGCGGGCATCACGCTTTCCATGAAGAACTGCTTCGGGCTGACGCCGGCGACGATATACGGGAGCGGGGCCGGGGTCGACGAACCATCGGTGCTGCCCAACGGCGGCCGCGAGATGGTACACAGCGGGTACCGGCAGCCGTCGAGGAGCGCGCCGGCGGAGAAGGACGCGAAATCGCCGCGCGACGGCGGTTACCGGGTGCCGCGGACCATCGTGGACCTGGTGGGGGCGCGGCCCATCCACCTGGCGATTGTGGAAGCGGTGCGCACGATGACAGGCGGCGAGGGCCCGTGGGTGCCGGGTGGCACCCTGGTGAGCCCGGGTGTCATCGTGGCCGGGCTCAACCCGGTGAACACTGACGCGGTTTGCATGGGGGTGATGGGGTTCGACCCGATGGCGGATCGGGGCACGCCGCCGTTTGAGAACTGCGATAGCACGTTGCGCCTGGCCGAAGATGCCGGGCTGGGGACACGGGACCTGAGGCGCATCGAAGTGGCGGGCACGCCGATTGTGCAGGCGAGATTCGATTTCGCGGGGCTGCGGCGCGCGCGGCGCGCCAATGCAGTGCGCCAGTCCGGCTGAAAGGTTCGAGTGGGCTTCCGCCGCGGCGTGAAAGCGGGTACACTGAGTCCGGCCGGTGGCGTAAAGCAAGAGAGCGCGCCGGCCCGCCCGATTTTCGTCGAGGTCCAATGAACCAACTTTGGCACCAAAATTTCGATCCCTTGGGGAATCCGATCCTCTCTACGCTGGCCGCCGCCGTACCGGTCTGCAGCCTCTTCTATTTTCTGGCCGTGCGGCGCACCCCGGCGTGGCGCGCAGCGGTCTACGCGTTCGTGGCGGTGCTGGTGGTGGCGCTGGCGGTGTTCCGCATGCCCGCGGTGATGGTGGCAGGCGCGGTGGCCGATGGCATGGTGTTTGGGTGGTTCCGGATTGCGTGGATCGTGGTGGCGGCAGTCTTCGTGTATGACATTGCGGTGGAGTCGGGGCAGTTTGAGGTAATCAAACGGTCGGTGGGGGAGATCTCCGCGGACCGCCGTCTGCAAGTGCTGTTGATCGCCTTCGCGTTTGGTGCGCTGCTGGAAGGCGCGGGGGGCGGCGGCGCGCCGGTGGCGGTGACCGGGGCGATGATGATCGGGCTGGGATTCCCGCCGTTCCAGACGGCGGTGATGTGCCTGATCGCCAACTCGGCGCCGGTGGCCTGGGGCGGGATGGGCAACCCGGTGCGCACGCTGGTGGCGGTGACGGGTTTGCCGGAAGCGGATTTCAGCGCCATGCTGGGACGCATCCTGCCGATCATCGTGGTGATTCTGCCGTTCTGGCTGATTCGCATCCTATGCAAGACGCGCGACACGCTGGCGGTGTGGCCCGGGTTGCTGGTCTGCGGGCTGACCTTCGGCAGCATTCAATTCTTCTGGTCGAATTTCATGGGCGCCGCGCTGGTGGATATTCTGGGCGGCATCGGCACGCTACTAGTGCTGGCCTTCTTCTTCCGCAAGGTCTGGAGCCCGCGAACCATCTGGCGTTACGGGGGCGAAGCGGCGGCCCTCGAAGTGGACAAGGCGGACCGGCTCACCTTCCCGCGAATCGTGAAAGCCTGGTCGCCGTTCCTGCTGCTGTCGGCATTCGTGGTGCTGTGGGGATTGGCGCCGGTGGCGAAGGTGCTGGATTCGGTCTCCTGGAAGCCGCCGGTCCCAGGCCTGCATCTACAGGTGATCCGCACGCCACCGGTGGTGCTGAAGGAGTATGCGGAGCCGGCCATATTCGATATCTCCTGGCTCTCCACGCCGGGGACGGGCACGTTCATCGCCGGTCTGATCGCGGGGCCGCTGCTGGGCCTGTCGTTCAAGCGGACGTTGGAAGTTTTTTTCCGCGTGTTTCGCAATCTGCGCCTCAGCCTGATCGCCATCATGGCGATGCTGGGGTTGGGATACGTGACACGCTACTGCGGCATGGACGCCACCATGGGGATGGCGCTGGCGCACACGGGGGTGGCGTTTCCGTTCTTCGGAACCATGATCGGGTGGCTGGGCGTGGCGCTGAGCGGCACCGACGCGGGGGCGAATGCGCTGTTCGGCAGCCTGCAGAAGATCACCGCGATCAAACTCGGGCTGAGCCCGATTCTAATGGGCGCGGCCAACAGTGCGGGCGGAGTAATGGGCAAGATGATCGCGGCGCAATCGCTGGTGATTGCCTGCGCGGTGACGAGACAGGAAGGGCAGGAGGGCGCGCTGTTCCGCGCCGTGCTGAAGCACAGTATCGGCCTGTTGATTCTGGTGGGACTAATAGTGCTGATGTACGCGTACGTGTTCCCGGGCGCGATTCCCGACGGACACAAGTATTGGTAAGGGCGGGGAAGTGTCTGCCTGGGAATCACTGTGAGAAAAGATACATTCAACAGGCCGGAGCATGGACACGCCACCCGGCTCGCGTCGGCAAGAGTAACGAACGCTGACATAATGATAGGATCTTAGAATCTCTTCGACATGACCTGGAGGATATCCCTATGCGCCTTGGTGGCAGATTGCTACTACTCGCACTTGTGGCGACTGTCAGTTATGCCCAACTGACAATGGATCAGAAGGTTTCGGATTTCCAAGCGCTCGCCGGACTGTACGCGAAGCGTTACGGGCCCTATGAATGGAAGCGGGATGCGCTGGGCATCGACCTTTTCAATATTGCCCCTTGGCTGACGCAGGTGCAAGCTACTAAGAACGATCTGGACTTTTACGACGTCATGTCGCAATACGTGGCCAGCCTGAACGACGCTCACGACGTTTACCAACTCCCCTCCACGTTTCGGGCGAACTTGAACTTCACGGTGGATATTTACGATGGCAAGCTGCTGGTGGATTCCATCAACCGGTCGCGGCTGCCGGCCTCCGAGTTTGGGTTCGTGACCGGCTACGAGCTGGTTTCGATTGATGGGCAGGATTCTCAAAAGCAACTGGACGGCTTGTTGCGATACGAAATCGCCGCCAACCCGCGGAGTACCAGACGCCTGGCGGCGCAGCTTTTGACCTCGCGGCCACAGGTGCTGATGCCTCATGCCGCGGATGTTCCGGAGATCTCTCTGGTAGTGTTCCGGCGGCCGGATGGAAACCCGGAAACCTATCGCATCCCATGGGCCAAGTCGGGGTTACTCCTGACCAATGTCGGGCGGTACACGACACCGGGTCTTACCGGCACGGCTAGTGTCTCCGGTTTATCGCGTAACCCGCACGGGCACCGGCACCCGCCGAGCGCACCGCCGGTTCCCGATGAAACACCGGACTATCTACAGGTGCTGAACCGGCTGCAGAATTGCCGTTTACCCGACAAGGCGGTCAATGGATTCGGCGCTCAGGTGCCGGTGTTTGTAGCATCCCTGCCGTCTAGCTTCGTTCTGCGGCAGGGGAGATCCGTAATGGATCCGTTCTATTCGGGCGTGTTCAGCGCCGGCGGGCACGCCATCGGCTTCATCCGTATTCCGAGCTACGCGCCCACTAATACCACCGCCGCCCTGACCGCCTTTCGAAATGAGATTGCTTTCTTCCAAGCCAACACTGAAGGGCTGGTGGTGGACGAGATGCGCAATCCCGGCGGAAGCGTGGGATATCTGAACTCGATTGTGAGTTACCTGATGCCCACCGAGTGGCGCAGCATCCCGTTTGAACTGCGCGCCACCTCCGAGTGGGTGGAATCCATTTCCCGTGCGTTGGTGTCGGCGGTTGCGCTGAGAGCGCCTCAAAGCTCTATCGATCTGCTACAGATGATCAAGGACGAAGTTACCGCCGCCAACAGCGCCGTGCGGGGCCGGACGAAAGCGATTCCGCTGGACGATGTGACTATCGACCGCGGCCCGGCTATGGACGCGAAAGGCAACGTGATCGCCTATACCAAGCCGCTCATCGTCCTGGTGGACGAGATGTCCGCGTCGGGTGGCGACGCCTTTGCGGCGACCATTCAGGACAACGCCCGGGGACCGCTCCTGGGATGGCGCACCATGGGAGCCGGCGGAACCGTGGAGGCGTGGGAAGCCGGCACCTATTCACTGGGTACCGCGACCGTGACCGAATCGCTGATGAACCGCAAGACCGCGATTGTGACCGCCGAGTACCCGGCTGCGCCCTACGTGGAGAATATCGGCGTCCGCCCGGAGATAGTGGTGGACTACATGACTGCCGACAATCTGAACCGGAAAGGCAAACCTTTTGTGGATGCCTTTGTAGGCGCAATCCTAGCCCAGATACAAGCCAGGAAGTAGGAGGAGCAGACCATGAAGCCACTAATTCTAAGTCTTATTCTGATTTCTGCTTCGTCCGCCGTACATGCGCAGAATCTGACGCCCGCGCAAAAGGAGTCGGACTTCCGGTATCTGGCGAGTATGTATTCCACGTACTACGCTCCGATTGACTGGAAGAAGGAACTGTTCAACTTCGATGTGCTGGCCATCAAACCGTGGCTTGACCGGGTGGCGCAGACCAAGACCGACCTGGACTTCTACGAAGTCTGCGTCGCCTATGTCGCCAGCCTCAACGACACCCACGACCAGTTCTCTCTGCCGTCGGACTTCTTGGCGACTCTCGGGTTCACCACAGACATATATGACGGCGTCCTGCTGATCGATTCCATCAACCGGACGGCACTGCCCGCCAAGGAATATCCCTTTGCGATTGGAGACCGGCTACTCTCGGTGGACGGCCGCGACGCCGACCCGTTGCTGCAAGACCTGGCGGTTTATGCCGCTTGGGGGAATCCGCGGGCGGCCAAGCGCCTGGCGGCAGCGAGGATCACCAGCCGGCCTCAATCCGTCATGCCGCACGCCCCGGACGTGACGGGCAAATCGGCGACGGTGGCGATTCAGCGGCAGAACGGAGCCACCGAAACC
>JANYJN010000755.1 GCA_025358475.1 Candidatus Solibacter sp. | reverse complement strand
CAGGCAGTTGTGACCGTGGTGAGGCTGATGGCGCCCTGGTAGCGTTGGTCGGCCGCCCAGCTTTGAGTCGCCAGGAGCAGCAACGCCACCACCGCCAGGACCCAGCTAAGGGTCCATCCATCGCATGTCTTGTTTGTCACTCGCATATAGATCTCCACCGGTCTGTCGTTTCGTACTTCGCTCATTCGAAAATCAACTCCCTCGGATTCGGGCCAGCTGTTCAGCTTTTGACGTGCCGGGACCGCCGCTGCTGGCGAACCTAAGTTCATCGGCGTGTGTCGAATCCATCGGATCGTCATTCTCGCTCCCTTGAATCGTTCTCCGATCCCTATTGTGACCCGCAGTTGGAAATCGCAATGGTTCGGCCTCCCAGGCGTAGGTACTCGCGGGACGGAATCGCCAGCCCGCTAGCCGTAAAGTCTTTCGTCTGGTTTCCAGTCAAGCTGAATGGCGCGGGGGCCGGCGTAAACGTGTAGCCCGTCTTCGATGGCGTCACAGTGTACGTGCCCGAGGCCAGACCTGCAAACGAGTATGAGCCGGTAGCGTCGGTTTGGGTTTGAGGATTGCCACCGCCAGTTAGCGCCATGCTCACACTGGAGAGCGGGCAACTGCCGATCATCACATGGCCGGTTATCGTGTAGGCCTGCGTGGCATTGACTAGAATACTCAGACCCATGGTTGTCATGGCCGAAGCGCTGTCGGTTACCTTCACCGTGAAACTGGATGTGCCGGTGGTGCTTGGCGTTCCGCTGATTCCCCCGCCGCTCGATAGGCTCAGCCCAGAGGGGAGCGTCCCGGAATTGAGAGACCAAGAGTAGGGGGCCGTTCCGCCCGTCGCAGTTAGCGTCGCTGAGTAGGGCGTGCCCACCGGGGCATTGCTCAGCGATGTAGTCGTGATGGACAGCGTACTGGAAAAAACAGTGAGCGTCAAACCCCTGGTGTTTGTTGCCGAGGCGCTGTCGGTTACCCTCACCGTAAAGTTGGAAGTCGTGATCGCAGCCGGAGTGCCGCTGATCGTGCTGCCAGACAGGTTCAGACCTGAAGGCAAGGCACCTGAATCAATGGACCAGGTATATGGCGGCGCTCCGCCTGAGGCGGCGAGGGAAGCCGAATAGGGCACGCCGATGGTGGCATTGCTCAGGGATGACGTAGTGACTGACAGGGCGGCAGCCGAAACCGTGAGCGTCAGCGGACCTGTCGTGCTGGCTGAAGCGTTGTCGGTGACTCGCACCGTGAAGTTCGCTGTTCCGGCAGAGGTTGGCGTCCCGCTGATAGTGCCGCCACTCGAAAGGCTCAGGCCGGACGGAAGGCTGCCGGAGTAAAGAGACCACGAGTACGGCGGCGTTCCGCCCGTGGCCGCGAGAGAAGCCGAATAGGATACGCCCACTGTGGCATTGCTCAGGGAACTCGTGGTGATCGTTAGTGCGGCGGCCGAAACCGTAAGCGTCAGCGGCCGTGTCGTGCTGGCCGAAAGGCCATCGGTGACTCGCACCGTGAAGTTCGCTGTTCCGGCTGCAGTTGGCGTGCCGCCGATATAACCGTAGCTCGAAAGGCTCAAGCCGGACGGAAGGGTGCCGGAGGAAACTGACCACGAGTACGGCGGGGATCCGCCCGAGGCGGCGAGAGAAGCTGCATAATCTGTGCCCGCGGTCGCGTTAGGCAGTGTCGCGGTCGTGATCGACAGCGGCGAAGACCCAACGTAGAGGTACAGATTGAGCTGGTGCGATTTACCCCCGCCCGATGCGGTCACCGTCGTCCAGTAGGTATTCGGATACGGTTCGTAGCACTGCATGCTGACTGTGGTCGTCCAGGGAGGCCCGCTCACCTGCGCTGGGCTGAAGGTGGTGTAGACGCACTCTTGCATGGGCCAAGACATGCTGAAGGATACCGGGCTGTTGAATCCGTTCAGTGGTGTGATGTTCAGGGTATACGACGGGTACGACATAACTCCCGTCTGGACGTAATAACTGTCCGTCACGGCCGTCAGCGTAAAATCGGGCGCGGGCGGCCCCGGTACCGTCCACGTCCCCATCTGCTGCCATTGAAGCGCGGCACGGTTCTCGTAGACCCCGACGACCCTGGTGAAGCAGTCCGCGCGCTTTTCTACCTGGAGCACACTATCCAGGACGGCCGCACCGACAAGGCCGGCAACCGCCGTGTGGTCTCCCGACAACTGCAGTTC
>JANYJN010000442.1 GCA_025358475.1 Candidatus Solibacter sp. | reverse complement strand
CAGCGCGATGGCCACCACCGCTTCGCAATTTTCGACTCCCTTGGAGTGATGTTCCAGGCCGCGCGCGTGCATGAGCATAGCGCGGCGAGATTCGCCAATCCAATGCGCGGCCCGCTCGATGGCATCGGGAGCCACCCCGGTAACCTCGGCGGCGCGCCGGGGATTCCACGGTTCCACCGATTCGGCGGTCTTCTCAAAACCCGTGGTGTGCGCCTCTATGAAGTCGCGGTCGGTCAGGCCGTCGCGTATGATCACGTGCAGCATGGCCATAAGCAGCGCGAGGTCCGTTCCAGGACGCACCGGCAGAAACAGGTCGGCGTTGCGCGCGATGGGGGTGAACCGTGGATCGGCCACAATCAGCTTCGCCCCCTTGTCACGGGCTCGCCAGATGTAGTCGGTGGTGATTGGGGCGCACTCGCCGATATTGGCGCCAATCACCATGATGACTTCCGCCGTGGGGATGTCGCTCCAAGGGTTGGGCGCCCGGTCCACGCCCAGCACGCTTTTGTACGCCGTGCCGGCTGACACCATGCAGAGGCGGCCGTTGTAATCGATGTGCCGCGTACCCAGCGCCACGCGCGCGAACTTGCCCATCAGGTACGATTTCTCCGTGGTGAGGGAGGCACCGCCGTAGACCGCCACCGAATCGGGACCGTACTTTTCCTGCAGTTCGCGCAGCCGGCGCGCGGTGAAATCGAGGGCTTCGTCCCAACCCGCGGGACGAAATCCCGCGTCGGTTCGCATCAGCGGATCCAGGAGCCGGTCGGGATGGTTCCCCTGCAGGTAGCGTTTGACGCCCTTGGGGCAGAGCATGCCACGGTTGAAAGGAAACTCCTCCCAGGGCTCGAAACCTATCACATGGTTGTCGCGCACTTTGAGCTGAATTCCACACTGCTGGCCGCAGAAGCAACAATGGGTCTTGACCAGTTTCTCGGGATGGCCGCGGGATTCTCCCTGCCAGCCGCCCGCCGGTACATAGTTCAGATGCGGGCCGTAGCGGCCGGTCAGCTCGTCCAGCGAAAGCGGCACCTTAGCCATTCCATTGCTCCTTGATTCTCATTTGCGCGACGGAGAGCGTTTTTCGCTTGCACTCGGGGCACAATGCCTGCCAGTTGCCGGCCGCTCCGGGCATGGCGTAGTCGAAGCCGAGTTGCGGCAGGATGGAGCGGAGGTCGTCAATGTGCATGTGCGAGGCGAACCGCTTGCCGCACCGCGCACAGGCGACGCCAGGGTCTTGGAGGCCGGCCTCCTGGTAGAGTTTCACCCCGAGTTGGGCCGGGCGCTGGAAGATGTGGAAGAATTTTCCGAATGGCAAAAAAAGCAGCGCGGCGATTACCGTGATCGCATGCGTGATTGCCAGAAAGCTATACGAGGAACCGCGCAACCACTCCTGGGACACCGTGAGCGCCAGTCCTGTGACCGAAATGGCGAATAGCAGAATAATCGGGAGAAAGTCCATGCCGAACCGCTGGAGTGTGCGTGCTCCCTTGTCGGTCATGCGGCGCCACAGCGAGAGCGCGATACCGGCCAGCACCAGAAGCGCCGAGATGTCGAGGCCGTGGAACAGCAGCCACGCCCCAACGGTGTGCAGCCGAAATGCACCCGTAGGGAAGCCGAACACATAGGTGACGTAGGTCAACTGGTCATTGGGCAGAGTGCGGAAGTGAATCCAGCCGAATACCAGCGGAAACGTAATGGCCACAGCCAGCAGGCAGCCCCAGAAAAGGCATTGGTGCATCCACCAGCGCAACCGTGACCGGCGGGCGATGAAACGCTGCCCGGCCAAGTGCGTGATGGCGAGCGCCGCAACGTGACCCAGGCTGCGTACCATGCCTCTGCGTCGGTACAGCTCCCAACCGCGGTCCCAATAGACGCGCGTTGGCGGTTTTTCCAGCCAGACGTTGTAGTGGTAGACCACGCCCCAGGTGGCGAAGACCACGGCAAAGGTATAAATCACCAGCGCAGGGTCGAAGTTCTGCAGGTTCCGCGACCCCACCACAATCGCAGCCACCAGCAGCGCAGTCCAGAGCGTGGCCCATGCGCTGGCACGGAGCCGGTCGGCGGTCCGGCGCAGCTCTGCGGGCAGTGCGATGTCGAGCGCCTGCTGGCGCGGCACGAAGACCCGGTGGTTCGCCCACCAAAGCAGCAGCGCGGTGGCGGCAAGCAGCAGGAACGCCGGCCAGATCGCGCTGGTCCAACTGCGGAAGAATGCCAGCAGTAGGGGCGGAAAGAATCCGCCGAGCCCGCCCATGGCGCCCACCAGGCCCGTGACCGTGCCCGTCTGATTGGGAAAATACTGCGGTACCAGTTTAAATACGGCGCCATTCCCAAGGCCAAGCAATGCCGCGCAGCCCAGCGCGCCTACGGTGAAGGGAATCATCGACGACCACGCCAGTAGCATGGCGAACGGAGCCACCCCGAGGAAAACGGCGGACAACACACGCGCACCGCCGATGCGGTCGGCGAGCCAGCCTCCCACGGGACGCAGCAGGGTGGCCAGAACCACGAAGCCCGCGGTGCGAAAACCCGCGTCGGCGGGCGCTAGATGGAATTCGTCTTTCAGCAGAGTGGGCAGATAGATGGAGAACGCAACGAAACCGCCGAAGGTCAGGAAGTAGAACGCCGACAGGAGCCACGAGAGCCTCTCGCTGGTGAGCACTTCGAGCATCACGCCGAGCCCCTTCCGCTGTGCGGATGCGGGCGCCGGAGCATTGCGCCCCAGCAGCGCGAATGCCGCTGCCCAAACCACCAGCAGCACGGCGACGCCGTGAAATACCGAGGCCATTCCGGCCTGCGCCGCCAGCACCGGCCCCAGGAATACCGCCGCGGATTGGCCGATGTTTCCCAGACCATAGACCCCTAGCGCACTGCCCTGCGCCTCGGGGGGCGTCCATCGCGAGACATAGCCGACCCCGATGGCAAACGAGGAGCCGGCAAGCCCCAGCAGAAACGCAACCGCCAGCAGGCTCGAGTAGGTGAGTTGCTGCGGTACAAACCAGACCGGCACCGCCACCGCCGCCATCAGGATCGAAAAGACGGCGCGGCCGCCAAAACGGTCGGTGAGAATGCCCATAGGGATTCTGGCCAGCGATCCCAGGAGCACGGGAACCGCCACCAGCAAAGCCGTCTGCGAAGCTGTCAGGTGAAAGGTCTCGCGGAAGCGGGGTGCGAAGGCGCCGACCAGCCCCCATGCCGCAAAGCAGACCGTAAATGAGATGGTGCCAAGCGTGATGTGGCGGCGATTGAGCATAGACCTCCCCTGGTAAGTCTAAACCCTACCGGTTACATCCGGGTGACCGAAGTCACGAAGCGTTGAGAGCCTGAGGAATACTACCGGGCCTCTGGTCACCGCTGGGCTTGCTGGCCAGCACTTGAGCTTGATGTTTCAGGGGTATGTCTTTTCTTGATCGTCCCCACGGTGATCTCCCGCTGCTCTTTGTGTTTAGCCCGGGTAAGTGACCTGCGTTCCGTTCACCTTTCCCCAAGGCGTAAGCGTGTGAGGTCGTGTACGGACGGCGCTTGTGATTTCCAGCACCTTTATTCCCCGTGCCAACAGTGCATCTGAGATCAGGGAGCGATGACACCGCCAGGGAACGGCTTCGGCGCACATAATCGCGATCTGCTCTGAGTCTGCGAGTTTTATCAAGCCGTCCAGATTTTCCCGGAACTCAGGCGTCTGCATGTAATCGGCGAAGCCTCGGAAGCTGGCGTTATGCCAACCGATGTTGAGGGAATCCGGGCTCACATGCCGGAAGCCACCCAGTCCGGGCATGTACCTGTAATGAAGACGAGCGGAGTGCAGGGCTGACGATAATTCGCTTCGGTTAAACTGCGGATTGTGCCGCGAACGTGGGACGGTGCGCACATCGACCAGCCGCTTTACCTGGTGTGCTTTCAGAAGGTGGATGAACTCCTTTGCCGGGCGAGTGGAGTGCCCGATGGTCATGACAATCAGCGGCGTGGGTGATGCGCACTCCTTCATACCAGATATCCATTCCGAGCCGGGGCCAATACCAGACCCGCGATGCCGGCATGCCGCCTCATTTCAGCTCGCCAACCTCGCAAGGACCTGTCAGCAGCATGTGGACATGCACCAACCCGGCATAGGGCTCCCATCCATGGGTTCACAATGGGACTACCCAATTGTCGCTCCGTGGCAGGCCGCCGGGCGGTCTGCTCGGGATGATCAGCCGTGGAAGTTTCGCTTCGGGCCCGGCGACACCAGCGTAATTCCCAGATTGAACGCAAACAGCGTCACGGCAGTGAGTTCGGTCACAGCGGAGATTGGCAGAATTCTCCACGCTGCCGGCAAATTGGCTTCGTAGGCGGGGATCTCAGAGGCCACGCGAAGCAGGCAGCCAAGATTCAAGACGGCCAGAGAAGCGAACATCAGTTTTTTGCTGTAGAGCAATCGCATTCCGCTGAACGCCGGCAGTACTCTCTGGCCAATCGCAAACACCATGGTGGCGAGGAACCCGACTGTAAGAGCGTGGCGCGAGGCGCCCCAGATGCCGCCGTTCGCATCGGATCGCGCCGCGTAAACACCGAGTGCGGCCGCAACCAGAAGCCAGACGTAGGCCCCCCTCACGAAATAAGGGAAAGCGGCGGACACCCCCAGAGTCTTCGCCGGCTTTTGCGACGGTTGGAAGACTCTCAGGGCGATGGAGGCGACGATGCTCGCGGTCAGTAATAAGGCTGTTGCCAGGCGGAACTGCCCGAGCAGCGCCGCTGCGATGCCGCCACCACAAGCGCCCAGAGCCGCCATCAGGCCACCCCCAGAGGGCTTGCGAAGGCCCAGAAAAATGGGCAACCACCTGGCGTTGAAGCCCCACACCGCCAGGACAGGGAACCCCCACGCGGCGAGAAACAGATACCGCTGGTCCAGCCAGTGCGGTATCTCCGGATGCGTGCTGGTCATAGCCAGATGGATGCTCTCGACCTGGTTCATCAACAGCGCCAGCAAGAAACCGGCGGTGGACGCAATGATGAGCTTCATCCACGTCTCCATCTGGGTTCGGGGCGGTGACGCGGCTACGTCAGCCCCCGGCGCGGGCCGGGACTGATGACCGCTCACGGTCGCAAAAAAAATCAGGAAGCCTATGAGTTGAAGCGCCGCCGATGCCGGTAGCAGGAAGCGCCAGTTCCACTCGCTGACGTTGGCCACCCAGCGCAGCGTAACGCCTGAGGTCCAAAAAGCCCAACTTGCCCAGCCGCGCCTCACGGCAAAGGGCAGGAGCCGGCCCATCTTCACCAAGGAGTAATAGCCGATTCCGATGATGAAGGTGCCAAGCCAGCCGAATATCTGGGCGTGCCCGTGGGCCTGAAGCCAGGACGGCGACAGGGCCGCCAGGGAATGCCGGCCACTGATCGATATCAGATTCCACACTCCCAGAAATGTCCCCGGTAGCACCAGAAATAGCAGGCCGGTGAAGACGTAGGCCGTCAGAAGCCGCTGTAGTGCGATTTCGGCCGCTGCCGGACTAGTATCGGTCATGAGAGATAGCGCTCCGTTTCAAAGAGGCTGGTCAAGCCGGGCACGCGCGTCTTTTATTTTCGCTCCAGCGCGATTGCGCGCGGAAACAGAATGTTGTTCTCCAGGTGAATGTGCACATGTAAGTCCGCCTCCATTGCCTTCAGTCCATCGAAAAGGGCGCGGACGGTGCTGCAGGCGTAGGACGGATATTCAAAGCCGCGCGTGAGATCCCGAATCTCCAGCAACTTCCCGCCAGCGCCCTCATGCTCGCGTTCCATCATGCCGATGGGGTTGGCGACGGACCCGAAGGGAACCGGCGGTAGAGGCCGGCCCGAGGTTTCGGCGCGGCCGTACTGCTCAAGGAAGGGGAAGAGCATGAATTCTTCCTTGTGCATGTGCAGCTCCATCTCAGCGCGCAAAGAGCCCAACACGTCCGCCAATCGGCTGAGGGTCTGCTGGTCTTTGGGGCCATGGACTGCGAGCACCTTGTTCATGCGGTTGCCCAGGGCTGGCAGTTCCAGCTTGAGATACTCGTGGTGCGTGCCCACGATGTGCTTCACGATTTCATCCAGCGGCGCAATCTGCCAGTCTCGTTCCGACGCGCCGGGCGCTTGAGGCCGCTCGATTTCCTGCATGACGGATTCCGGTTTGAGTCCTTTGGCGGCACACGCCTCGTCGAACGGTTGTTTCCCGCCGCAGCAATAGTCCAGGCCGTGACGCTCCAGTGTGCGCACGGCGCTGAGCGATATGGCGGCCACATCGGCCAGAGTTGTGGTTGTCATCATCGACATTTCCTTCCTTCTGACTTGATGATGCGCCTACCGAAGGGCCGCATCAGTGACTATAGTCACGCGGTGCTGCGATTTCGCGGTCAGTTATTGCCGAACCCTCTCCACGCCAGCACGCAGGAGCTACGCCGAAGCCCAACATTGGCACCAGCGTTCAGCGAGGCGGGATCACCCCAATGATCAGTTTGTCATGCGACCCCAAACGTCTGTTATAGCCGTCCTCCACGGGAGCTCTTCGGCAATCGATAGCACCAGCCCGAGCGCCCGCGAAACTTCTGCAGGGCCTCACAATAGAATCATGAGGGACTCTTTCCGAATCGAACGCGACACTATGGGGGACATGCAGGTGCCCGCATCGGCACTCTATGGGCCGCAGACAGCGCGAGCGGTCCAAAACTTTCCGATCAGCGGAAAGCGCTTCCCACGCTCGTTTATCCGCGCGCTGGGAATGATCAAAAGCGCTGCCGCGACCACCAACGGCCGCATGGGTCACCTGCCGCCGGCTCTGGCCGCAGCTATCGAAGCCGCGGCAGAACAGGTTGTGGAAGGGCGATACGACAATGAGTTCCCGATCGACATCTTCCAGACCGGCAGCGGAACTTCTACGAACATGAACGCCAATGAGGTGATCGGCCATCTCGCAGGCGCCCACCCTAACGATCACGTGAATCGAGGGCAATCGAGCAACGACGTGATCCCCACCGCAATGCACATCGCCGTCGCCGAATGTCTGGCGGCACGTTTACTGCCGGCCATGCGACAACTCGGCGCGTCGTTGGACCGCAAAGCTGTGGACTTCCACGACATCATCAAGATCGGGCGAACTCACTTGCAGGATGCGGTACCCATTCGCATGGGTCAGGAATTTAGTGGCTACGCCCGTCAGGTGGAAGCTGCGCGTGAACGCATCGAAGCCGCGCTACCCGGCATCTATAAACTGCCTCTCGGCGGAACGGCTGTAGGCACCGGCTTGAATGCGCCGCCCAGGTTCGCTCGGGGAGCCATTGCCGAGATCGTGCGGCGCACCGGACTGCCCTTCGTCGAAGCTCACAACCACTTCGAAGCGCAGGCCGCGCGCGATGCCGCCTGCTTCCTGAGCGGTGCTCTGCGCACCTATGCGGTTGCGCTCACCAAAATTGCGAACGATATTCGCTGGCTTGGTTCCGGGCCGCGCTGTGGTTTGGGAGAATTGAAGCTGCCAGCCGTCCAGCCTGGATCGAGCATCATGCCGGGTAAGGTCAACCCGGTGATCGCGGAGAGCCTGCTGATGGTCTGCGCGCAAGTAATTGGCTATGACTCCGTCATCGTGTGGTGTTCGGCAGCCGGGAATTTCGAGCTTAACGTGATGATGCCTGTGATGGCACTTGACCTGCTTGACGCCATCGAACTGCTAGCAGCCGGCACCAGGAACTTCGCGGAAAAACTGGTAGACGGATTGGAGGCAGACCAGCCGCGCGCCGAAGGCTTCGTCGAACAATCGCTGGCGATGGGCACAGCGCTGACTGGTGAGATTGGCTACGAGGAGGCTGCCGTACTCGCGAAGGAAGCCTACGCCACCGGCCGCACGATTCGCGATGTGGCACGCGAAAAGTCAGGAATCCCGGAAGAACGTCTAAACTACTTGCTTAACCCGCAGTCGCAAGTGGGTGAGCAAGCCGAGAAGGGATGACGCCTGGTGGCCATCATGTTCCATCAGATGGGCGTGGTCAGCACCAAGACCGTCACGCGCCCTGATCTACCTGGACGCCATCCTGTATCTCAGCTGCGGGATCATCGGCCCAGGCCGCCATTGGCATTTCACAGGCCAGGGCACGCTCAACATGGGGCTGGCGTCGTGTTCCTCCGCTCCCGAAGTTGTGCCTCTAATGCTTCTGATTCTGGACGCCTGGGATTTCATCGAGCGGAGGAAGGGCGCAGTGTGCCGGACCTCGTCGGAGAAAACAACGCTCAAAAGTCCTTCGTTTTTCCTGGATCAGCCGCACATGGGCCATCACCAGACGTCACAGAACCTGAAGTGCGTCCGTTGCGTCTTGGGAAGAATGCACCACGTTGGTATTGAGGCGCTCGCGGATCAATTCGAGTACCGCATCCAGGAGTTCGTCTTTGCTTTCGAAGTGGCGATAGACCGCCGAAGGGACCAGCCCCACTCTTCGGGCGACCCGCGCCACACTGAGCCCTTAAGACCCTGGCTGGTGATCAGGCTTAACGCGGCCCGGGCCAGTTGTTCCCGTCGGACTTCGGTATCAAGCTTTTCTGTGCCCATCGTTTGATCCTGTGAACTGTCATTCACATTGTTCAGCAAGGTTGCATGGTGCGTCTGTGACGGTGGTCACACGAAACTGCCGCGGAGAGGGTTAAGCTTGGTATCGGCGATGCACATCATGGCGTACAATGCCCCGTCGGGCGTCGTGCCGTCGATTGCCGCGCGACAAAAGGAGGAATTTCATGACAAGAGATCATTTTGCTAGATCGCTCTCAGTTCTTGCGATCGGGTTCGTATTTCTAATAATGCCTGCCAAGGTTTTTGGCCACTGCGACGGGATGGACGGACCAGTCGTTCAGGCCGCTCAACGGGCGCTTGACAAGGGGGATGTGAACCTCGCCCTAAGCTGGGTACAGGCCACCGATGAAGCGGAAATCAGAAAGGTGTTCGCCAAGACCTTAGCAGTGCGCAAACTGAATCCGGAAGCCAGAGAACTCGCCGATCTGTATTTCTTCGCAACGCTGGTTCGTGTCCACCGCACCGGCGAAGGCGCCCCGTACACGGGGCTGAAACCGGCCGGGCGCGACTTGGGACCGGCCATCCCCGCCGCGGATAAGGCTATCGAAACTGGCGCTGTCGAGCCGCTGGTGAAGTTGATCACAAGCGAATCCGCGAACGGCATCCGCGAGCGATTCCAGAACGTTACAGCCGCAAAGAAATTCAGCGCGGAAGACGTGAATGCAGGGCGGCAATACGTGAAGGCGTACGTCGAATTCGTGCATTACGTCGAGGGGCTTCACGAATCCGTCCAAGGGGGCGGCGACGAGCACTTCGAGGGTGGCGGCAAGCCTCCGGCACGGTAGAAACTGAGCGTACCTGGGATGACCAGGCCGGCTCGCGAATCGGACGAGCAGAATCCATCGGTTCAATTGCTTGCCAATGCCTTGAGAATCTAAACCCGGTAGTCGCCGCCCCTCATTCTCACTCTGAACCAAAGGGTCTTTGACCCTTCAGCTTTCGAGCTTCCGTGCGGATGCCGATGTGCATCTGGACACTGACGAAAGAAGCAGCAAAGTGCCGCACCACTTCGGCCCGTGTAGTCGTCCAAAAGGTATCAAGCGATTGTGCCAAAACGGGCAACGCTTGTCCATTTCAGGAGTTCGAGGCGCTCTGCCGGGATAGACAGCCGGGGTTTTCGGCGGCGTACCCATGCCTGTCACCGACTTCCGGGGACGTTGGGTGTTTGCTTCCTCTGTCCGGTTTGGCGCTCGCCGTGCATCTATTCCCAGTGTCGTGGAAACACTTACCTGCTTTTCCACCGTTTCAAAACCCCAGCTGTTGAGGTCGTTTGGGGCTTCCCTTGGGCCAAGAGCAGATTCCCCAAGTTGTTGGAAAGGCTGAGAAAGTAGAAAACGGAATAGAGAGAGCTTTTGGAACGGAGCTTCACGCGCCCAAAGCAAATGCGTCGCTGGCGTCCTGCGACGGAAACGCATCGGCATTCCGGAGGATGGATTTCGCTTGCTTACCCTCCATTTACCCTCCATTAAGGTATGCTCGGAAACGAACTATCGTTTTGCTGGCGTTTTTCATACCCTGAATCAACGCCATGCGCAGTTATGTTACTGAAAACAAAACATGATTCAACTTCCCAAGCTGGACGTCGCCGGTTCGAATCCGGTCTCCCGCTCCATGTTTCAATCACTTACACACCTCGCCACTCAGTGTTTGTCTCAATTGTCTCTATCAGGCGCGCTTCGATTAGATTCTAAGGCTTTGAAATCGGACCAAAGCGCCGTTGCCGCCTCCCGCCTTCGGGCGACGGAGGACGCTACGTACTTGTCAAGATGAACGCCCAGGCCGTGACCCTGCTGATCCGCAATGATCTTGGGGTCTGTGCCTCTATCCTCGTGCAGGGTTGAATGCGACCGTCGCAGGACCGCGAAGTTGATCCAACTGAGCTGAGTCCCAGTGGCTCCAGGCGTGGCTGGATCCGACGCCTCAGGATGTTGTCCGGCAGCAGCGGCGTTACGATCCGCTCGCTCGGAAACATCCAACCCTGGTCGCTGCGGTCGGGCAGCGTCATGGTCCACGCCGTGAGTCGCCCGAAAATCTCTGGGCCGACGCCTACGTCACGTTTCTCATCCGTCTTGGTGGGATTGATATCGCCCTTGTACCAAGACCGCTCGACTCGAATCGCTCCCTGCTGAAAGAGATCG
This sequence comes from Candidatus Solibacter sp., assembly GCA_025358475.1. Lineage (GTDB taxonomy): Bacteria > Acidobacteriota > Terriglobia > Bryobacterales > Bryobacteraceae > Solibacter. Next base: position 625 of record JANYJN010000442.1, on the reverse strand, counting down.
CCGTTTTTCAATCCATATGCCTCCGATTCTCGCAACCCACAGAAGAGCACTAGGTCGCACGCGAGTCGCTCCCTTTCGTTGAGAACAGTCCACGCTTGCAAGTACTCGGCCAGCGTCACACGACGGAGGCCGAAACGATCCGGCCGCTTCGCCGCCTTCGGCGTCTTCAGGCCCGCGGCGATGTTCGATGTCAGGTATTCTTCTGCCACCATTCTCTTCACCATATCGCCAGCACGACCAGATCGTAAGACAACCTTCGAACCGATCTCTTCATGCAGGCGTATCAGTGAATCGACTCGCCGCGCTATGCGGTCCTTAAATTCCTGCCGTGTCTCTTTCTCCTGCCGTTTCCGCGGACCGTGAATTTGGTCCCGTTTCGCAATCTCCTGGTTGAATCCACTCCAGATGTGCTCGGTCCAGTATTCGAACTCGGTCCCTGGATCTGAAAAGGAGCAGGGCGGCCCATCATAAAGAACATAGGAATCACCCCAATCACACGGGTACCGGTCGCGGTAGAGCCCTCCTACACTCTCGGGTCTTGTCGGCGCTCGTCCGAGTTCGAGGGCACGGGTTTCCAGTTCCACGCAAAACTCGGCCGATCGTTGAATCAGCTCTCGAATGAACG
>JANYJN010000728.1 GCA_025358475.1 Candidatus Solibacter sp. | reverse complement strand
GGCAACCTGGTGCTGCGCGGCGGCTATAGCGAGTTCACCGAAAACGAGGGCTACGGCGCCGCCGGGCGGCTCAGCCCCAACAACCCCTATTCGTTGACCGAGACTTACACCAACTCAATCACCAACGGCGTGGCCGCGCTCTCTTTCCCCAAGCCCTTCCCGACCACCCCTTCCTCCTCCCTCCTGCCGGGACAGAATATCACCGCGCTGCCCACCAAGACGGACGAAGGCGTGATCCGCCAATTCAATGTGACGCTCCAGGCCGCACTGCGCGGTATCGGACTGCGCTTCTCTTATATCGGGTCGCGCGGCGTAAACCTGAACTACACGCTGGACGTCAATAAACCGCGGGCCAGTACCACCGCATTCGCCACTTCCGGTAAGCCCTTCCCGTTATGGGCGAGCGCCTACGAGGTCCGCACCGATGGCCAGTGGCACTACGATTCCGCCGTGGTTTCGGCGCAGCGCTCTATTGGTCGGGTCACCTTCAATTCGAGTTTCACCTGGGCTAACAACACCAGTAACTACGCCAACACGACCGATCCCTATAACGTGACCAACGGGTGGACCAGGGATGCCGCCGACCGCCGGCGCTACTTCACCGCCGGCGCCAGCTTGCCGCTGCCGGCGGGCAAGGGGCACCGCTTCCTGGGGCAGGCCGGACCCTTTCTGAACCGTGTGATCAACGATTGGAAGCTGCAGGCCATCACCACGTTCGCCTCCGGCCAATACTACTCGCCGCTGTTCACCGGCGCCGACCCCGCCAACGCCAGCCAGGGCTTCGTCACCCAGTTGCCCGATTGCATCGGCAACCCCAACTCCGGTGCGCGCTCTGTTGCCACCTGGTTCAACCCGTCGGCCTTCGCCATCCCTTCCGCTAGCGCCGGCCGATACGGTAATTGCGGCATGAACATCCTGGAAGGCTACCCCATCCACGTGGCCCACGCCAGCCTGGCCAAGACGATCCCGTTCGGCGAGCAGCTCAAGTTGGTTTTTACCACGCAGATTTCCAACGTCACCAACTCGCCGCACTTCACCATTCCCAATAACAACCTCTCGAATCCAAATCCCGGCATGTTCTCGGCTGCTTCCCTGCCGGCGAATTCCACCCCCGAAAGGTTGGGGAGCCGGCAGATCGATTTCAAGCTGCGCCTGGTTTGGTAGCCTTCAGGCTGGAGGGAGCTTTGGCCCCCGGAACTTTATGAAAATGGAGCGGGCGTGCTGACTGGCAGATGTGGCGCCTCAATATCTCCGCGCCCGCGCCGATAAGATTTTTGGGTGCGACCGCTGTGCGAAGTTCGGCAGCCTCCAGCGGCAGGCGCACTCTGGAGAGTGGGGTGGGGCCTGCAAGCTCCGCCCTACTCGTAGAATCCGCCGGACCGCGTGATACCCTGAAGACTTCATGTGGTCACCCGATTCCTGGCGGCAGAAGTCTGCCTTACAACAACCCGACTACGCCGACCCCGCCGAACTGGAGCGGGTCCTCGCCGACCTGCACGCGCTCCCGCCGCTGGTCACCAGTTGGGAAATCCTCCGCCTCCGCGACCAACTCGCCGAAGCCGCCGAGGGGCGCCAGTTCGTTCTCCAGGCCGGCGATTGTGCCGAACGCTTCGTCGATTGCACCCCCGTCCGCATCACCAATACGCTCAAAGTCCTCCTCCAGATGTCGCTGGTGCTGGTGATTGGCGCGCGCCGCCCTGTGATCCGCATCGGACGCTTCGCCGGCCAGTACGCCAAACCCCGCTCCGCCAACCTGGAAACCCACGGCGGCATCAGCCTGCCTTCCTATCGCGGCGATAACATCAACTGTCCCGAGTTCAGCGCCGAAGCGCGCCGTCCCGACCCCCAACTTCTGCTCCGCGGCTATGAGCGCGCCTCCATGACGCTCAATTTCGTCCGCGCCCTGGTCAAAGGTGGCTTCGCCGACCTCCACCATCCCGAATACTTCGACCTCGACTGGGTTAAGGACTCGCCGCTCGCCCACGAATACCGCCGCATGGTGCAGACCATCAAGGATTCGCTCCAGTTCGTGGAGAACGTGCTCGGCGTCCGCGCCGGCGATACCGACAAGATCGATTTCTTTACCGCCCACGAAGCCCTGCACCTGGGCTACGAATCCGCGCAGACCCGCCGCGTGCCGCGACGCCCCGGCTATTTCAACCTGCTCACGCATTTTCCCTGGGTCGGCCTGCGCACCAACCATCCCGACGGCGCCCACCTGGAGTACCTGCGCGGCATCGAGAACCCGGTCGGCATCAAGGTAAGCGCGGGCTGCACCCGCCAGCAGGTGGCCCGCTGGCTCGAAACGCTCGACCCCGAGCGCAGCCCCGGCCGCCTCACCTTCATCCATCGCTTCGGCGCCGGCAAGATCGCCGATTCCCTGCCCCCGCTGATCGAGCACGTGCGCGCCGAGGGCGGCAAGCCGGTGTGGATCTGCGACCCCATGCACGGCAACACGCACACCTTGGCGAACGGCATCAAGACGCGCACCTTCGAGGATATCTACTCCGAAGTGGAACAGGCCTTCGATATTCACGCCCAACTGAACCAGCAACTCGGCGGCGTGCATGTGGAAATGACGGGAGAGAATGTGACCGAGTGTGTGGGCGGCTCCGGCGGCCCCAGCGAGAGCGACCTGGCCCGCGCCTACGAGAGCCAGGTCGATCCCCGCCTGAACTACGAGCAGTCGATGGAGCTGGCCTTCCTGATCGCCCGCAAAATGAAAAACGGCACATCTTAGGTTTCACTTGGCCGTCGATTTGGGTGCGTCGAGAGAGCCCTGGCGTAGGAGTACGTCAGGCAGAGCCGACCGCTGGAATTTCTGAAATAATGCGGTTCCAGGCGAAAAGCGCCTGCGCCACGGCTCTAACGGTCGCCCACCACGTGGATTTGCGCGCACGCCGGTGGAATGCGAAAATGTCATTAATAAAGATAGCCAATGGAGGGACCATCAATGGCGGCGTCCGAACGGTTCTTTTATCTACGGCACGTTGGTGCACCAGCCCTTCAGTATCTCGTTCGTATGCCTGATCGCCGTGCATGTCGCCGTGGCGCTGTCCATGGAGCCTCGTGATGGATAATTCACTGCTCTTCTACCCCCTCTACGGGGTCATCCTCGGGGTGCCTCTGATTCTCTACATCCGCCGGGAGATCCGGCGCGAAGCGGCCGTGAAGGAAGCCATCGCCAAGGGGCAAGTGTTCAGCGATGGCCCTCTTGGGCAGCACCCCCAAATCGATATCACCAACTGCATCGGCTGCCAGGGCTGCACTACGGTGTGCCCGGAGGGAGACGTGCTGGGCATGGTGGCAGGCAAGGCCGCCCTGCTCAAACCACACCGCTGTATCGGTCACGGGATGTGCGCGGATGCTTGCCCGGTGGGCGCAATCATCATGGTCCACTCTCCCCCGGGGGTCAGCGCGAACTTGCCGTTTATGACGCCCGAACTGGAGACGAGCGTCTCCAATCTCTTTATCGCCGGCGAACTCGGCGGCCTCGCGCTGATCAAGAATGCGGTCAACCAGGGCCGCGATTGCATCGACACCATCGCGGCGCGGTTGGCCTCGCGGCAAGGCGGCGCCGTTGACCCGGAAGTGTTCGATGTGGTGATTGTGGGCGCCGGGCCCGCCGGCATCAGCGCCTCGCTCCGCTCCATCGAACGCAAACTGCGCTACCTCACGCTGGAACGCGATTCAGTAGGCGGCACCGTCTCCAAGTATCCTCGCCAGAAGGTGGTTATGACCAGCCCGGTGGAGTTTCCTCTGGCCGGGTCATTCAAAAAGACCCAACTCTCAAAAGAGAACCTGCTTGCCTTCTGGAAGACCATTTGCGAGCGCGAAGGTTTCCAGGTGCAGACCGGCCACACGGTGGAGAAGATCTACAGGCACCCCGACGGGGTGTTCACGGTGTCTACGCCCACGGCCCAATACCGTGGCCACGCGGTGCTCCTCGCCATGGGACGAAGCGGCACGCCAAGGAAGCTCGGCGTGATGGGCGAAGAACTGCCGAAGGTCATGTACCGGCTGATTGAAGCCGACCACTACGTCAACCATCAAATCCTCGTAGTGGGGGGCGGCGACAGCGCCGTGGAAGCCGCGATGGGGCTGGCCATTCAGATTGGGAACAACGTCACGCTTTCGTACCGCAAAGACTCTTTTGCCCGCATCAAGGAACGCAACGTCAAACGGCTCCGAGAGGTCGTGAAGTCCGGCCAACTTCAAGTCATCTTCAATTCGATGCCAGTGGAATTCAAGGAGGGCAGCGTCATGCTGGAGGTGGAAGGTGAGGTGCGGGAGATTCCGAACGACTATGTCTGGATCTTCGCCGGCGGTATCGCTCCCAACGACTTCTTGAAGAGCATCGGCATCGAATTCGGCCCCAAGGATCTCACGGCGGAAGTGGTTGGAGAAGCCGGCCGCATTCACGCCATGGCCGTCGGAAGTCGCGGTTAGCACGCCCAGCCGTCCCGCGACCGGGGGAAACTGCCTGGTTATCTTGCGCCGTCCCTTTTGGGTCACGCGCCGAAGACTGGGCGGGCAGGCGCGCGGAGGAGGCGCGAGCCTACCTAATCTGTTCTGCGGGGACCGGCGCCGGCTCAACGATTGGGCAGGATGACGGTGTAGTTCTGGATGAAGTCGTGTGACGCTCCGGCATTCGATGTAAGGTCAATGCGGAGCGTGTCGGACGCCAATCCGGTCGAAGAGGCTAGGTTCGTAGGGTCATACGTCACCGTGATGGCGCACGTCGCGTCCACCTCAATCTGCCCATTGCACGTCGTACTCTGAACCACGGCTGTGCCGTTGAGAGCGGTTGCCGCCACCGCCGTAATATCCACCGGCACATCGCCGTCGCTCTTTAGCGTGGCGCTGAGCGTATAGACGAACTGATGGAGTACGCCATTGCCGGCCGGCGTCAGCCAGGTGTAGTGGGGACCCGGCGTGCGGACGAATCCGTGACCCGTATTCTTGGCGTCAACGCCCGTGGACTGGCCAATGGCATTGATCGCAAAAATCAACTTGCTGCCGTCCGTGGAAACTGGCGAAGGTATGGCCGGGGCGCCCTGTGTGACGCCCAATAGGTTGCCATACATGTCCCACTTGCACGTCTGCAGATAGCTCTTGTTGACGGGGGCATGGCCACCGCCTCCCTTGCCGGAGCCGGAATTGCCGGACACCGTGTAGTAGCTGCAATTGCCCACGACGTCGTTGTTTGCGTCGAAACCATATCCCGCCACCACCAAACCCCGATACCCGGCGTTGGGAGTGAATTGCAGCGGATACTCGTACGCTCCAGCTAGCGGCGCGAAGACCGCCAGGCAAAATACCGCCAAACTTATCATCTTCTTCATGGTTCCCTCCTCATACTGAAACCTTCTGCCGTCACCCGTTCTGACGAACCCCTAAGCCCGGGATTGCTATCGCATCCACCACGTGACAGGCCCCGATTGTCCCGCCATCGCCCCAGTGACGGCGGGCCAGCGAAAAAAGCTTCCCCGCTGAGCGTACCGCGGAGCATCACGGCCGTCTTTGCTCCGTCACAAACTCCGCCGCGCCTCCACTGCCAGTCTAATTGGCATTGGATGAGACGCCGATCTGCGGCTTAGCAAAGCGCGATTCATCAAGCTTTGGATTTATCACCACCTTATCGATGATGACTTTCTCTGGCGGCACCGGGGGATCCTTGAACCCCAGCGCCGTCTTGCCCACCTGGAGGACTTTCGTCTCCAGAACAAACGGAATCTGGAGGCCGTTTACCAGCCGGTAATCGCGGAAGTAGACTTCCACCGGATGGTCCGCACCGTCCAGCCGCCGGGGCTGCCCTTCAATCTTCGCTTCCAGAAAGGTCTGCGCGTCAATCCAAACATGGATTGCCTCGCGGTTTTTCATGGTCAACTTGACTTTATAGGTATCGCGGTCCTCAACCTTTTCCATGCCGTCCAGTTCGATCAGCGTGCCCTTGGCCGCGTAATCCACCAGGGGGCCATCGACGTCTGCTTGCATGGACGCCGCCGTCATTTCGTCCGTCGTATAAGGCTCAACGACGCGCCGGCCGAGGAATGGCCTCAACTTCCAGCCGTTGACGCCGTCAAACACCTGAATCGCCGTCTGGCCGTTGAACTCCAGCTCAAACCGCATTTTGCCAGGCCGCGCCAGTTCCATCACAAATGGTAGTTGAACCTCCTCCACCGCCCGCTGGGCAGCAGGCGTCGCCCGTGGGCCCGACTTTCGCCCGCTCGGCATCGGCACCGGAAGGGCAGCCCGCTGATTCCCGCCGGCGCCCAGTTTTCCCGACAACGATATCGTCCGGACCGCCCGCCACGCCTGCAACCCTCCTCGAGCCGCGACGTTCTTGTCCACGATATTGGCGGCGGAAAGCTTGGCCCCCGCTGGAGGGGCTGCCGTGAGCGAAATGGCAAACGCCAGGGAACTGCAAAACACCAGTGACTTTCGGAACATCGATGGATCCTCGCGCTGCAAAATTTGAAAACTAAGCCTCTCAAAAGCATAAGGCCGAACCACCTGGTTTTATTTGCGCCGCGTCAAGCTCCCGGCGCGCTTACATCGGGGGCGAACCAGCGGAAGAAAAACGCTAATCCACGACCAGTCCGTCCGCTCGAAACTGTCCAATCACCACGTTCACGCGGTCTCCGCGTTTCACCAACCTGCCTTTATTCGAGAAAGCCATCCAGTAGGACTTGCCCGCCTCGGGTGTGCCACTCTGGCGCAATTTCCCCACCTTTTCGAGAGCCGGGATCACCAGGCTAACTCCGGCCTGGGGATCTATTAAGGAAGGTTCGATCATCTTATCGTTGAGCTGCTTGGCTTTGTCCGCGTCTAACACGCGGTAGCTGAATCGAATGACCTCGCCCGATTCCACCGACTTTACACTGAGCAAGTCGACTCCCCAGACCAGCCCGTAATGCATCTCTGCTCGTCTCGAGAACCGATTTGGCTGATAGCGGGATGGAGCCGCGGCCGCCGCGGGTTGCCCGGCTGGCGCCGGGGACTGGGCTTCCGCCGGTGAGGCCAGAATGCCGCCGGCCAGAAGCCCCGCTACTAGCATCGTCGCTGCGCCAAGTCTTACCTTGTGGTCAAACATTGTGGATATATCCTCAGTCCCGGTAGTTGTCAGGCCCGTGGACCGGCGCCTTGCGCCAACTTCCGGGCCGGGTTGACGATGCTGCTCGCAAAATACCGGCGAGCAGCATCGGGTTTAGACTTCCGTTGACCCGCCCGGCATTAGTTTGCCGTTCCGGTCAAGGTTGACGTTTGCGTACCGGCCGCGTCGGTGACTGATACCGAGGCGTTCTTGACACCGGTCGTTTGGCTGGTCAGCGGCTGGAAACTCACCGTGATTGCGCAAGTCCCTCCCACAGCCAGGGTCGTCTGACCCAGGAATTGTCCGCCACCGCCCGGGCCGCAGGTTGACAAGGGCCGGACGACAACGAACTCACTGGAATTGGTTCCTCCCAGCGCTCCCTGTGCGATGCCCGTCAGCGTCACGTTCCCCGTATTGGTGAGTGTGAAGATCTGTATCGGACCAAGCAAACCTACGCCGCGAGTCGCGGTTGGGCTCCACGTCGCCGGAGTCAGCGTCACACTTACAATAGACGCCACGCCCGTGCCACTGAGCGACACCGGCGAGTTGGTGACGCCAGCACTCCCTGTGATGCTCAACGTTGCATTTAGCAGACCAGTAGCGGTCGGCGAGAATACCACGTTGATGGTGCACGCCCCAGGTGTCGGCGTCAGTGTGGCGCCGCAGGTTCCGCCTGCCAACCCCGCCGGCCGTGTGTAGCGCGGCGACGAGAAAGCAAGGGTTATACCGGTAAGATTGGCGGTACCGGTGTTGTGCAGAACAAGGGTTCGAGATGTGCTGGTGCTTCCGGTAGCTACGTTTCCGAAAGCCAACGGCCCACCCGTCACACTCGCAACGGCTACGGGAGTTATGCCCGTCCCGCTGAGAGACACCGGCGAACCGGCCACCACAACGCTGCCATTAATGGTAGCCGTGCCAGTTGCTGGACCGACCGCGGTCGGCGAGAACACCACGGTGATGGTGCAGGTGCCCGGTGCGGGTGTCAGTGCCACACCGCAGGTTCCGCCCGCTCTAGAGAACGGCGCGGTGACCACGACAGTGATAGCGGTCAGGTTGGCGGTACCGGTGTTGTGCAGCGTGAGCGTTTGGGCCGCACTGGTGGTTCCGGTCGCGACGCTGTTGAAGTTCAACGGCCCGCCCGTTACACTGGCAACCGCGCCAGTGGGAGCTATGTACTCGACTGCGCCGGCGTCCACAAAGCCGTTAGTCTTCCTCGGAGTGCCGAAGAAGTCAAGGCTCGGCGCGTCCGAGTAGGTGCTGGCAAAGGACGGGATGTAATTAATCACCGACGACGTCGAAGCCGGCGCGTAGTTACCGAGTGTCGCGCCGCTTACCGGGTTCGTCTCCGCCAGCGGGCCCCAACGCATGTTGACCCAGTTATTACCCTCGTCCACCGTCGCGGCCGGAGTCAGGTTGAAGATTGGGTTGGGCACGACGGCGTCCGAGATGCCCGGAGGCACGTCGTAGCCCATACTGCCCAACTCCGGTGGGACTCGCGAACCGTTACAGTACTGGCTGAGAACGGCCGGGTTGCCTGCCGTGTTATGCAATGCGGCGGCGTTATAACCCGCCGTGTCCGTCAGCACCGAGTAGGTCGGGGAGAGCGTGAACCCCGAAGCGTGATTGGTCGGCCCCGTGTCGCCGCGCACACCGATGTCCCAGTAGCTCGCCGGGGTCACGCAGGCGCCGGTGCCTCCGGTGATAATCGAACCGCTGCCGTTGGCCGTCACGGCGGCCGCTTGCGGCTGGGTCACTGCCTGCGTCGTGGTGAAGGCGTTATACAACGAGACTACGTTTTGCTGGTTTAAGGATCCCGTACCCAGAGGGCCCACACCGATGTAGAACGAACGGTTCTGCCAGAATACATCGTTGGCAAGAAGCGGGTATGAAACTCCCCTGCAAGTCCCATTATTGGCGGTGGTACCGGCAAAATGCCCTGCGGGGCAGAGGATGGACGTGGGCAAAGACGCCACCAGAGCCGAGCTGTTCCCCATGGTGACCAGGCCAGCGGCCTGAGGCGCCGAGGTCGTGTTCGACGTCCTTGCGTTGAGCGGCGTGAAGAGCACTCCCGACGAAGCGGTGGTGTCGTTGGAAGCAATCGTGTTGTTGACGAGGTTCAGCACTAACGCGTCCTGCAACGACAGTCCAGCGCCGTCCCAGCCAGCGACATTGTTGACGATGATATTGTTAGTGGCGTTGACCGAGTTCCAATTTTCCGGATGCATGGGGAAGCGGGACACCTCCGTGCCGTTGACGGCCTGGAAGCGTATGCCGCCCCCGCTGCCGTTTTCCGCCCCGTTGCCCATGATCAGGTTGGCATTAATCACCAGTCCTGGACCGGTGCCGTCGCTGAGGCCATTCGCTCCCGAGCCCACCACCGCTATCCCGCCTCCGTTGGTTGGAATCGTCGGGTTGGTACTCTGGTTGAACAGGATCGAGTTATGCTCGATGTCACCGTTAAAACTGAACCCAAGGTGACTGACGCCGCCGGCGTCACCCGCGCTCCTATTCCCGCATACCCAGTTGTAGTTGAACTTATAGTAATCGGAACCGGTGCAGAAGGCCACGCCGCCTGCACCCCCTGCCGAGGCCGCGAATAATTCGCCGCCGATGGAGGCGTTCAACGTGACCGCGTTGTTGTGTACGTTCAGGTTTATGTCAAAGCAGTACGGTAGCTGACTATTCGGCGAACCGTCGCTCTGGCAGGAGCCGGGATTCGAGTCTAGCGGGGCACCCACGAGGTATGCGTCGGGAAATTCACCCTGGCCGACGTTGATGCCGCCCGACAGTGTGGCGACATTGTTGTAGATCCGGTTGTTGGCGATTTGCAGGTTATGCCCCCAGCCGTGCACGAATATTCCACCGCCCCCTTGGGAACTGTTGGCGATGGCCAAGCCATCGATGCTCGACGGATTGCATTGGAAGTTGCTCGGGTATTTATTGGCGCCGCCGGAGCCGCCCTCGCAATCGTCTCTCGTGAGAACCACGCTGTTAGGCGGGAAAATGCCGCCCGCCTGCCCGAACGTACTCGTTCCGGCCGGAATCTTTACTCCTTTCGCCAGAACCGTAATTCCAGCTCCTTCGTACGCTCCCATCAGGGTTGGCTCTTGCAACTGCTCCGCCAGGTTGGTGTTGACGGAGGCGTCCCAGCCCAGAATGCCCTCCAAGGGCAACCGATCCACCTGGGGATCGTTGGCGACGTTGGTGAAGAAGTTCCAGCCCGTCCCCGGGCAACTGAACGTCCCGGCGGAATCAAAGGGATTGGTGCCGGTGCTCGACGTGTAGGGTTGACCATTGATCGCCAATCCAAACAGACAATTCACCTGCCGGCGCCAGCCATCCAACTTGCCTGCGGGATGGATATTCGCGTTGATAATGCTGGAGCCCGCACCGACGCCTTGCAGCCGGACCGGCTTCCACATGAGCAACAGTTCTTTGTAGTTACCGGCCGGTACTATAATTAGATCGCCCGGAGCGGCTGTGTCAATCGCACTCTGAATGGTGGCGCCGCTGGCGATACGGGTGGGAACTTTGCCGCCGATCGTGACGGTTACGGCGTCGATGGATTGTTTGCCGTTGGCTGCCGTGATGATCAACTCCCCGCACCGCGCGGTTGAACCTCCGTATTGCTCTTGTTGCTGCACGGCGCACGCCGGTACGCCGGCGGGAACAGTGACAGTGATCTGCATGTCACTCCAACCCGTGACGGTGGCAGTTTTCCCACCGATGGTCACACTTCCACTTCCCTGCGTAGCGCCAAAGCCATAGTGGCGGCTGACGGTTTTCGCGTTGAAAGGAGCCGTCGCGGTCGCGGGACCGGAGTACCCATTGTTGGTCACATTCTGGTCAGCCAAGGCCTTGATCGTGAGAGTGTGGCCGGCGCCGGACTCGCTTACCCACGGTCCAATTCCATCGCTGCTATCCACTTCGCTGATGGCCGGGGTAGCATCCGGGTACGCACAGTCGACATGGTTATATCCCTCCGAGAAGGCGGACGACGGCGTGACCGGAGTATCCATGTACTGGGTTGCTCCCGGCATGAACGGGACCTCGTAGCAGAACTGACTGTACCCGGGGTTGAACAGCGGATCCGGGGTGGTTCCATTGCCCGCGTCGTTCATGCACGTGATCATCATGGTGGGCGAATACCCCGTTGGATTGGGCGGGTTGACTTCCCAGGTGGAGTAAGTCAAGCCATTGTAGGCTCCCCACTGATCGGTGTACACACGAGAGATCTCGTTTCCGGTCCAGTCCTTGATGGATACCGGCATGTTCGGCGGAGCGAATTTCTCACCGAATTGCGGCGAGAACGGGTCGAATTCCGAGGTGAAGTCGTCCGTGATCACGCCGCTGAAGTGGGCGGCTGCGTGAGTCGAGGTGAAGATGAAGAACTCCGCCTGCTCAGACTCCTGGTCCCCCAGAGTCACCTCCTTGCGGTCGCAGAGATTGCGGCTAGCGCCGGCGAACGGCGCTACTTCCTTCGACTGCGGGAACAGGCTGATGAAGTTCGGGACGATACGCGTCTGGCCCACGCACGGCCAGAAGGTATCCATTGTCGGGGTGTCGCCCTCGTGGCTTCTTAGTGTTTGGGCCCTTCCCGTAGACTGCGTAGGATTCTGGGTGCTGTTGGCGTTGTAGGTGGAGCCGACGGCGGCCTGGTCGGGAATAATAAAAACGGCCGTTCCCAGGTTGGGGAGCTGCACCGTCACCGGCGCAATGAAACTGTCGCCGATCAGGATGTTCTTGTCCTCTTCCTTCACTAGTTCGTAGCCCGGAGGCACTACCACTTCCACTACGTACTTGCCGGCGGGCAGCATCTTAGCCCCGGACCTGTAAGGATCGGTCGTGTCAGGATTCGTCGTGCAAGCCGTGCAGTTCGTTCCGGTGGGTTTTCCGGTCTGCGGGTTCATGCTTGTAACGCTGGGGAACTGGTACATGCCGTCGTAAGGCGCCGGCTGAAGCTGATTCCAGTTGTGCATGCCGTCGTAGCACTTGTACTGGGAGTTGTTCGGGATCGTGTGGAGAGTGCCCCCATTGTGCTGCGAGTTGTACCAGTCAAGGTAGCTCGGCTGGTTATAAAGCGTGAAATAGAAGAGATCGCTGGTCGACTGGCCCGGGCAATTCATGTTGGGAATGCCATCGGACCGGAAGCCCTGCGCCCAGTCGTCAAAACTGCTGGTCTTAGTGGTGTCAACCAACGTGAGGGATTGGCTGCCATCCGGCGCTGTCCCCTCCTGGTAAAGGTTAATGGTTACACCCGGGACCAAGGGCTCCCAAACGTTCTGCGTGCCGAACTGTGGGTCGTCAAACGGGCGGGTCGAGGAATAGACGACATGACCCCTGATACCGCCGTTCTCGCCGGTCGCATAAGGCTTCTTGCCGAATTCCAGGAAATTGTTCTGTCCGGAAAAGCCTTGCCAACCCTCGGTCAGAACCCAGGGCGGATCGATTCGGCCGGTGGAACCACCCGGGCCGCCCGGTCCATTCGCGATCGAGAAACCGGTGCAGTCGGCATTGTCGCAATAGACCGCGCCCGGCACCCGAAGGCCCAGGGGCAGAGGAATCTGTTCCACGGTGTTCGCCAGGTTCTTGGAAATCACCGCGGTTGATGAGCACGGTGCGGCGGTTCCCCCGCAAGCTGTGCCGTCGGCGGGGCCGCCCGCGTCGTAGACTATGTGGGTTCCCGTGTTCTTGTAACGGGTGACGTCGGTTTCAATCACATACCAATTGAAAAGCGGGAACTCCTCGTTGAAAGCCGCGTAACCGTTCAGGTCGGTGGTGTTGCGGTTAGAGAAACTGCCGTCACGGAACCGAACGTTGGTCTTCACCAGCGCGAGTCCGGGTTCGGTGGCCTGTGAACGACCATCGCCGTTCTGGTCAAGGAAGGTCCGGGTGTTAAAATTCGCCTGCCACTGGTTGACCGGAATCTCTCCCATGTTGACGGTTGCTCCTCCGGCCAGCGCGACTGGTGTCGAAAGGCCGTCCACAAGCTGATCGTTCCACTGGTCGAAGATGGTGACCCTCCAGGTTCCGGGGGGAAGGCCATTCAGGGTGAAGTTCCCATCGGCGTCGCACTTGGTGAACGCGAAGTCCTGGCCGGTCGGATCTCCCAGGCTCACGTAGCACTGCGTGAAGGCGAAGCTAGCGCGCGAGCCGCTGCCGTAGAGCCTCTCGTCCGGGGTGCGGCTCATGCGCTCAGTGCTGGTATGGCCCGTCACGTTATTGTTGCAGGCGGCGGGGCCAGTGCGACCGGCGCAAACTCCCGCCTTGCGGTCATTGATGATCTTCGGGTTGGCGAAACCTATGGTTACGTGGTAGCCAGCCGGCCCAAACTCCTGGAAGTATCCCGGCTCGCCGATTCGGAGGAAGGAATCGTGGGCCTTCTGGCCGTCCAGGGTGTTGGTTTGGAGCCACTCTTCGCCTCTCGCGATCCTGTCAGCCCCGGGCGTGGCTACAATGCCATACCTTCCCGGCATCATGTTGACAACCATGGCCTGCCCGGCCAGCGGGGACAGAGTCACGCCGTCCGCCTCGAACTTCGGGCAGGTGACGATGGTGCCCGTGATCCCTGTTTGAGTCGGATCGGGAATAGTCTGGCCAACGTGGAGTGGATCAGGAATCGTACCAATCCGCGCAATCTGGGAAATGGGACACGCATCTTTCCCCGTCGCCGGATCTATGGTTCCCGCCAGGCTGTTCGCCAGCGGCTGGTTGAACATGTCGTAGTTCACCTGTCCGGTGGGGTCACCGGGGCCGCCCGCATCGTCAAAGATCGTGATGTTGAACTGTCCCAGTCCTGGCTCGATGTTGAGTCCGCCTTCGACGTCCTGCTCACCGTTCAGCGGGTAGTCGTCCTCGAACACAAAGACCGAGAGTTTCGCCGGTGGGAACGGAGTGGGTTGCGCCAGCACCGTGACGGCTGTCTGCCCGGCGGCGATCGGGGCGCCGCCCATGCCGTGGCCCGTCTGAGTACTGTTAATGAACGGGTTGGCCGCGTCACCAGGCAGAACCGAGATGTAGTAGCGCTTAGTGGGATCCAGGTGGACCTGGCTGGGATCTACGGGCGTCTGTTGTGTGTCATTGGTCCGGCAACCCCCATTGCCAAGGTCGCACACCGCCCCCACGCCTAAAACGGTCTGGCCCGATTCGCAGGACATAGCTCCTGTGCAGCCCGTCGCCACCACCGGCATGTAGCTGGTGTGGAAATTGGTCCCGAAGGTTGGAACCTGCGTGCCGGTGTTCGTTGTCTTAGTGGGGTCGACATAGAAGGTGCGGTCTTCCTCAATAATCCAGCGGTAGTCGGGGATGGCGGCTGTATGGTCTTTGCCGTCCACAACCTTCACCGAAAGATTGCTCGGCGTCGGGAAGATCAGCGTAACGGTCGCCGATGAGGCACTAAGCGTCCCCTGTGAGTTCTGCGCCTTGTAGGTAAAGCTGTAGGTGCCCGCCGCGGCCACGGACGCGTTGAACCCGCCACTCTTATCCACGGTAAGCGTCAGGTTTGCTCCCGGCACCACACTCGACGCGGCCACCATGAGCGGATAACCCGCTGCGTCTTTGTCATTCAAAAGGACGCCGGGAGACTTGACGGTCAGCGATGTGGCCACGTTCGACGTGTAGGTGTCGTTGTTAACGGTGATGCCGCCGGACCCCTCAATCGTCGCCGCACCCAGTGTCACCGTGGCGCACGCCGGTCCCGTGGTCGCGCCGTTACCGCAGTAAGTAAAGGTTGTCGGGGCGCCCGTGTAGGAAAACGTTCCATTGGCGTTGAGCGTCAGTCCGGCTGGTACTGTCCCCACGGCTTTCACGCCGTAGACATTGGTGTCGTTGGCAATCAGGCCCTTCGCGGGATCCCCCACGGTGAGCGTCTGGCCCGCAATCATGGAGTTATAAGTATCCGCCCTGGCTACCGCGGCCGCGAATGCGCCGGCGACCGGCAGTCCAGCGCCATTGACACTGATATAAGCCAGCATCCCGGCGTCGCGCGTGATAGCGTTGCCCGATAGGCTCAATTGGCGGTCGAACACCGGAAGGGCCTTCCCGCCGGCAGCGGGCACATTCACCATCACATCATAAGTCTTGCCCGGGGCCATAAATACTTCACTCTGCACACGGGTCACGCCCGGCAGCGGGTTGCCGTCTTCGGCAATCAGCCCAAATCCTCCAACGGCAGGCGTGCCGGTTTGCGCTCCCACAATCGACGGCACGTGCATGCGCACGCCGGCGTTCACGAAGCGCACCAAAACGTTTCCGGTGACGGCCGTGGCCGGCGAAGCCGGGAACAGCGAGGCCGAGGCGCTGGTCTTGTTGAACGCGGCGCCGTTGATTAAGTAATAGAGCGGCGAGTAGTTCACCGTCGGCGGATAGCAAGTGTGGTAGATCGACGCACCCGAACTGGGATTGCCGCAGCCGGTGGGCTGGCCGGACCAAACCTTGGTCTCGCTGAAGCCCACAGTATTGACGGCGGTTTGGACAGCGTTGTTTTGGACAGGGTCGATTTCACTCAGGAGCAGCGGAACATCCGCATTGTAAGTCACGCCAGCGTAAGCTGTGCCGGCGGTAGCCCCAGCGGGCGCGTTGGTGACCACCAGCATTCCGTATAGGCCCATGGGACCCTGGATGGATGGGTGCGTGCCCGATTCAATCAGGTACGTGCCCGGCCGAGGGGCTTTCCAGAGCAGTGCCTTGGTCAAGCCAAACGCCACTTCGGTGGAGAACGATTGCACACGCGGCCCCTGAATCTGCGGCGTGAGGTTCCCGGCGGCGCCGGCGATGGGCCACGTGACTGACGCCTGAGCGTTAGTGTGGTCCGGACTCACCACGGAGGTCGCCGTGTTGCCGAGACCGCCGCCCAACTGACCCACGATGGTCAGCGAGGTGGGTACCGTATTGGTCCCGCTTCCTGCCGTAAACGAGAGACTATTCGTGAGGTTGATTGTTAAGTCTTGTCCCGAGGGAACGGTAATCACCACTGGGGACCAACCGGCCACCGACGGATTCAACTTGACGCAGGTGGCGGTGGAGAGAGCCACGGCCGTGCCGCAACTGTAGCCCCACATCGGCACCGTTGAACCGTCGGGCATGGTTAGGCTGGTCGGCCCCGCGGTCATATTGACCTGCTGCTGGCCGAAGGCCACAACCGCCGCGAAGGGAAGAATACTCACTACTCGTAACGCAGCTCTTAATTTGTGTTTGAAATTGTTCGTTCGCATCGTTCTTCCTCCGTCGTCAGTTGGACTCGTCGATCACAAATTCCCGGGAATCCACCAGCATCATCATTAGCATTCCGCCGGGGAACGCATTGCCCGTTGTGATCTCACGCTCATTGTGGGAGTGCCACATAAATGCAAAGCCAGCCTCGCTCGAGGGCGGGTTCGCGATCGTGCCAGACGGCGGAGTTATACCGGTGGGGCCCACCGCACGAACGGTCGCATTCGGCCCGAGATAGGGACTGCCGCCGAACCAGGCGCCGTTCGTGAGAATGTGCGAATCGGGCAGAGTTACGGGACCGTTACTGCTGACGTCCCCGAACGGGGCAACTTGAAGCGGCTTGTTGTGGTCCTGACACCACTCGTAATAGTTGATCGCCGTGTACGCCGCCGGACCGGTGTTGTAGCCGTTGGCATCGGGAACGCAGGGCAGCTTGGCGTTAGGGTCGGTAGAAGTGGGTTTGTGAGCGTACATATCCCAGTTCAAACCCCTGCCCGTAAAATAGAAAATTCCATCCATGGCCTGTCCCGGAGTCGTGGTAGTGGTGAACAGCAGAGGTCCGGCCAGGCTGTTCGGATCGTTCTGGCTCAGAATCAAATTCCCGTCGCGCCCCAGAATGCGCACGTGGTTGGCGTGCTCGTGGAACGGATGTTGCCAGCGGCCCTGGCCGACGATGCGTAGCAGCACCTGCTCACCCGGATGCATGTGAGGATTGCCGTTATAGGGCTGGTGCGGATACAGTATCGAATAGTTGGAGTCCATGTCGTCGGGCATCGAGCGCCCGTTAATCATGAAGTACGCGGGATGATAAGGCTCGGTCGCCACCTCGAGACTGCATCCGGCAGCCCCAGCTACGCAGCCCGTCGTCGCCCTCACCTGCGCCAATGCCTGGCTGTGAATGTCGGGATCCATTTCGGAGAACTGGAACAGATATTCCCGGTCATAGCAACTCCTGGCGTGGCCATAGGCGGCCGAAGCCAGCCGGAAATCACTTTCACCCCAGTGCGCTTCCACCGCCAGGTTCGCGGCAGCCAGCCCGGCCGTGCAGTTGCTGGGGATGGTTTTCGGAAGCACAATGACTGCGCCGTATAGCCCCATCTCCACCTGCAGGTCGCCCTGCGTTCCGCTGTAATAGGCGCGCGTCCCCGGCGACGGGGCGGTGAACGTGTAGCTCACCGTGCCGGCAGGCACCGCCTCCTGCGTCAGCAGGCCGGCCACACCGCCCGTCGTTGCCACATTGAAGCCGGGAAACAAAATCGATGTGTTACCAGCCGCGGCGGGCAGACCATTCAATAGATTCACCGTGACCGTCTGCCCTTCCGTCACAATCAGCGTGGGGCCCGGAACCTGCATCGCGTTGCAAAATGTGGCGGTAATCGCCGCCGGCGCATAGCCGGCTGGCGTGCCGTTGCAGCCGTATCCCCAGGAGTAAACCGACGCCCCGTCCGGCTGAGTGATGTAAGCGGTTTGCGCCGTCAGGTTGAAAGTAGGGCCGGTGATGCCAGGAGCCGCCGCATAAGCCGTCGCCGTGAGCGTCACTGCCACCATCGGCAACAGGAACAGTCGTGTCTGTGAGATCGTATTTTTCATTTTCATTGCCCTCATTGCCGCGCTCCTAGTTGCCGCGCCCTAATTAATATGCACCTCGGTCATCAGCCCACCGAAGTTCTCGGCGTCGTTGGACAGGTGGTCGAGATTGGGGGTGTACAGATAGAACACGCTGCCCGACGGATACTTGGTGGTATCGCTGGCATCCAGAATTACGTCGATTGACTCGCCGCCTGCCAGCGTTATTGAATTGGTGTTGTAGTTGAGGTTGATTCCCGCTTGATCCCGCAGCAGTTTGGCATTGATTGCGATGACGTTCATCGGAATCCCCAATGAGGCCAGCGTCTGATACTCCGTAACGTCCAGATCGGAAATGCGCAGCAGCGCTTTCCCGCCTTTCGGAATGTTGATGATCGAAGGCAGCGGCTGCGCAAAATGCTTGACGCCATCCGCCGACTGCGTCTGCAATGCGCCGGGCGTCACCGTATCCGGGTAACTCCGCCCATTCAGCAGGAAGTACTTGTCCTTCATGTCCGCAAAACCTTCAGGGTTGAACGTCATGCCGACAAAATGGAAATTGGGGTCGAAGCCGTGGATCTGAAGAGGATACTCGACATCGTAGTACGTCGAGCCGTCGCCGTCATTGTAGGCATACCCGCCGACTGGCGCCCGCCCCACCGAATTCGAAGTTGCCGGCAGGGGATTGCTGCACAGGATATCGGCGCCGGAATTGCAGGCCGTGCGCAGATCGTTCTGCTGCGCCTGGAGCGCGGCATACAGGCCGTTGCCCACTGGGACCCGATTCTGCCGTGGGCGTACATAAAGTTGCCCCACCATGCCCATCTGCAAGTGCTCCGGTGGCGTAATATGGCAGTGCCAGAAGTAAGTGCCGGCATCCGGCGCGAGGTAATAGTACGTGAAGCTGCCGCCGATATTGATAGCTACCGAGGCGTCTGGCACGCCGTCGTAGAACGCCGAAGCGTTAGGATAACCGTGGAAGTGGATCGTGTGTTGCTCGAACAGGTCCGGCCGCATGATCATACCCACGTTGCTGAGGGTGAGGAAGAATTCGTCGTCTTCGTCGATCGCCATCAACGGCGCCGGGATATTGCCGTTCATCACCCCGATATCCATGATCGGGCGGGCATCCACGTGTCCATCGATGATGGTGGGCCCGATATCCCGGTCGTAATCCAGCCCCACGGCGCCGTTATACGTAAACGGAAGCGGGAAAATGGTACCGTCCGTCGTCGCAGGGTCACCGGGCAACAGCGGCGTCCCACCCGCATACACGGTATTGAAGACGCCAGGGAACTCTGTACCGGGCTGACCGTTAGCGATGTCCGCGAGCCCCGACAGCGGTCCGAAGGAGAACATGTAGGTCTGCGTGCCGTCGCCCATCGTCGCGTAACCGTCGCCGCCCGAGATCTGCTGGCATTTGATTGCGCCGTTCACGTTCGCCGTCGGCGCCAGATATCCCGCGGCGCCTGCCGCAAGTGTCGTCGCACCGGTGTAGGCAGGTTCCGCATCATTATTGTGCAGCGCCGCCGGGTGAGTGATGGTGCTTGTTGGACATTGGACCCTGAATGACTGGGCGCTTGCGGATGTCGCCGCAACCGAGACCAGCACCACCAGGAACAAACGGGTGCCTACTTTTCTGTTCGCCATGCGTTTTTCTCCTCCTCAACCGCCGGGGCCGCCGGCATCTCCCAAATCGAAGCCAATGCGGCGCTTAGTGCACTAAGTCCACAGCCTGTGCCGCCGCGACCTTCATGTATATTAACGGATCGCCTTGTTGTCTCTTTGCTGGTCAGCAAACATTTGTTAAGAAAATTCCGACTCGCCCGATAAATCTGCCCGGCCTTCACATTTCAGTGACAAATTAACAACTGAAACGCCGCTTGCGCCGGTTAGCAGTGGTATGCGAAGAGCCATGCGGGATATATAAGGATGTAACTGGTTCCTGTCGCGAAACTTGGCCACCGCATGTAAGACCGCTGCCTAACGGTCGCGGCTCTGATACGAAGTCCCTTCCGGGCACCGACAGTTAGGGAGCGGTCGCTTGTCTACCGCCCCGCAATTTCGCGACAGAAACTAACTACACCGCAACCTGAAAAAAGCCGGGCGGCCCCAAGGAGAGTAGGGCCGCCCGGTTTGATCGCCTTCCACAGGCACGTAAGAAGGGTGGCGAAAAACTCAACACTCCAGTGCTTATCCTGGTCCCGCAGGCTTGCTCGACGGGCTAGCCTGTGTGGGCGTACTGGAGCTTGACGAGCCGCGCGCGGGGAGACCGGCGGGCGGCGCTTGCGGCGCCGGCTGCTGGGGCTTTGCCGCATCGGCGGGGTGCGCGGGCGCCAAGGCCGCCGGCGGCGCCGGCTTCCGGCGTAACTCAATTGAGTTGCCCGTGCCCACCTCGATCTGGCGCAAGTTCTCCTCGGTTATTTCTTGCGCACGCACGATGTGTGGCGTGATGGCGAATATAATCTCGTTTTCCCGGTGTTCTCGATTGTCCTGCGCGAAAAGGTACTTGAGGAGCGGTAGCTTGCTGATCCAGGGATAGCCGCTCATGGACTGCGTCTCCGCATCCTCCAGAATGCCGCCCAGCAGGTTTACTTCACCATCTACCAGCCGGGTTTCATGCTCGATCCGGCGCTGCCCGATGATTGGTTGGGTAATTCCGCCAATGCTCTCCGAACCTGTTACCGAGGATATCTCCAGACCCAGCTTCAGGGTGACTTCGCGATCCGAATGAATGTGCGGAGTAATATCGATGTTCACGCCGACATCCAGATATTGGAACTGAGTGCTGACCAGGGGGCTAACGCCGGTTCCGCCGACAGTGCCGGCGAACGAGCCGGTAGCTATCGGTACCCGGTCGCCGATTCTAAGCGTGGCCTTTTCGTTGTTCAGAGTGCGAATCTGCGGGTTTTGCAGCAGCTTCGTGTTGCTGTCGGTCGCCAGGGCAGTGAACGAACCTCCACCCACGCTCAACATGAAATTGCCCACCGGGAATCCGACGCTGCCTCCGCTGCCACCACTTCCGCCCGAGATGCTCGGCAAGACGCCTATGCTGACCGATGTTGGTACGTTCATCCCCAATGTGCGAAGCCGGTTGCGGCTTACCTGCATCACGGCAACATCGATAATGACCTCGCTCTTGGGCTTGTCAAGGTCGCCCAGCAGCTTCTCGGCGAGTATCATCTGGTCCGGCGTGCCCCGTAGGATTAGGGCGTCTTGGGCCTGTAAGAGTTGCACGCGGCTGATGTCGAGCACCTGGCGCACCACGTTGCCAGCTTCCTGTAATTCCGTCGGCGTGGTGATGTTTCGAAGATAGAACGTCCTCATGACGTTCTGTTCAATCTCTTTGCGCTTTGCGGGCGAGTCCGCGGCCACAAAAATCGTGTTCGCCAGGACAGGACGCCAAAACGTCTTTGACTCCAGGCGAACCATGTCCAACGCTTCCCGCATCGTCACATCGGTGAGATCGAGGGTTATTTTTTGCGGCCTGTAGTCCGGATCGATGACCACATTCAGGCCCGCCAGTTTGCAGATGGTCTTGTAAGCCGCGTCCGCATTCACGGTCATGTGCAAGGTGATGGCGGTGGTCGGGAGCGGCTGCAGTTCCACCGACGCCGCGATGTCTTCGGACGCTTTCGCGGGTGGCTCCGCCTTCGGCATCGATCGCTGCCGCTCTTGCCGGCGGATCATGTCGGCCGTACGCCGCACCTCCTGCTGCGCGAGGAAGTTAGAGCCATCGATCTCCACCGCGCGCTGGAATTCCGCCAACGCTTCCGTAAGGGCGCCTGTGTTGCGTAGAAGCTGACCGGCGTGGCCGTGCCGCTGGGCGGCATTGGAGCGCATGCGCGTATAAGCGGCAAAATACTTTGCCTTGATGGGCGACAACGCGTAAGCCTGCTTGTAATAGGTGAAAGCGGCATCGTAGTCCGCCTTGCGCTCCGCCTGGGCTCCATGCTTGAACGCGTCACTTGCACCATCCGCGTAGGCTGGCGGCCTCAACGCGATTGCGACCATCACAATACTCAGCAGTTGACGATTCACCATGGCAGCTCTATCGACCGATCTGGTCTCCTGTTCCGCAGATCATCTATTCTTACCGCATTGAGCCTCTGGCCTATTTGCGTTAGAGCAAGTCC
>JANYJN010000709.1 GCA_025358475.1 Candidatus Solibacter sp. | reverse complement strand
AGGCCGATTGCCTTGGCGGCGCCAGTGGTGGTGGGGATCATGTTGATGGCAGCGGCGCGGGCGCGGCGCAGATCCTTGTGGGGGAAGTCAAGGACCTTCTGATCGTTGGTATAGCTGTGGATGGTGGTCATCGAGCCCTTTTCCACGCCGAACTTCTGGTGGATGACCTTCACGACGGGCCCGAGGCAATTGGTGGTGCAACTGGCGTTAGAGACGATGTTGTGCTTGGCCGGGTTGTACGCGGCATTGTTGACGCCGAGGACGAGGGTGACGTCTTCGTTCTTGGCGGGAGCCGAGATAATGACCTTCTTGACGGACCCCTTGAGGTGCTTGGCCGCATCCTTGCCATCGGTGAAAAAGCCGGTGGATTCGATGACGATTTGGGCGCCTACACTGGTCCAATCGAGTTCGGCGGGGTCCTTGGTCTTGAAGACCTTAATTTTCTTGCCGCCGACGGTGATGGAGTTCTCGTCGTGGGTGACGGTTTCCGCTAAGGGGCCGAGTACGGAATCGTACTTGAGCAGGTGCGCAAGCGTCTTGGTGTCGGTCAGGTCATTGACCGCCACGAATTCGATATCGTTGTTATGCAGGCCCGCACGAACGACGTTCCGGCCGATCCGGCCGAAGCCATTAATACCTACTTTGACTGCCATTGTTTCTCCTGTTTGAAGTGAGGGATGGATGAACATTTAGGATATCAGGAGGCGGTAGTGCAGGCAAGCCGCCGCGCCCGCCCGGTGCGCACCACTTGTTATTCTAATTAATTGGCGGATACGACACAGAAGCGCATAGTGGTGGCCATCGACGGGCCGGCGGGGGCGGGGAAAAGCACCATCGCCAAAGGGCTGGCGGCGCGATTGGGGTTTACCTACATCGATACCGGGGCCATGTACCGCGCGGTGGCGCTGTGGGGGGTGCGCCAGGGGGTGGACGCAGGAGACATGCACCGCATGGAGCAGCTCGCCATCGCGGCTGGGGTGGAGCTTTCCCCCGGCCACATCGCGCTCAACGGTGAGGACGTGACGGAGGCCATACGCACGCCGGAGGTTTCCAGCGGAGCCAGCAAAATCGCCGTCATACCGGGCGTGCGGCGCGCCATGGTGGCCAAGCAGCGCGAGATCGGCGAGCGCACCAGCGTGGTCATGGAAGGCCGCGACATTGGGACGGTGGTGTTCCCCAACGCCCAGGTAAAGATCTTCCTGGACGCGAACCCCGGCGAACGCGTGCGCCGCCGCTGTGAAGAGATGCGCGCCAAGGGAGAGACGGTCAACGCTAGTCAGCTCGCCGCCCAGATGAAGGAGCGCGACCAACGCGACTCGACGCGCGCGGACGCTCCGTTGGCGCAGGCACCGGACGCCGTATATCTGGATTCGACCGTGCTGGGTATAGAGGAAGTGATCGAGAGCATTCTAAGAATCGTGCGCTCGCGCGTGACCAACGGAAGGGAATACTGTTGAAGAATCTGCTGGTGATGAAGTTTGGCGGCACGAGCGTGGGCAGCGCCGCCCGCATGCGTGTATCGGCGGGGTTGGCCGCCGCGGAACAGAAACAGCGCCCGGTGGCGATGGTGGTGTCGGCGATGAGCAAGGTGACCGACCTGCTGCTAGAGACCATGCGGCACGCCGAGAGTGGCAATCGCAGCGGCATGGAGGGCAATCTGGCGCTGCTGCGCGAACGCCATGAGGAGGTCTGCCGCGAATTATTGCCGGTGGCGGTCCAGGGCGCGGTGCTGGCCCAACTGCACGATGTGATCGACGAGTTCGAGCGCATCGTGAATGGCATGGCGATGCTGGGCGAGCGGCCGCCGCGCTCGGTGGATGAAGCGGTGGCGGTGGGCGAGCGGCTGTCAGTGGTGCTGGTGAGCGAGTTACTGCGGACCAGCGGTACGCCTTCGGTGGGGGTCAATGCGCGCGACGTGGTGGTGACGGACGCGGTCTTCGGCAATGCCTCGCCGTTGATGGAGCCCACTCGAGTCAAGGCGCGGGAGAAACTGCTGCCGTATCTGGAACAGGGCCTGCTGCCCGTGATCACGGGCTTTAACGGAGCGTCCGCCGATGGGCGCCCCACCACGCTGGGCCGCGGCGGCAGCGATTTTTCAGCCTCCATTCTGGCGGCCGCCCTGGACGCCGCCGAATTGTGGATCTGGACCGACGTGGATGGCATAATGAGCGCGGACCCGCGCCTGGTGCCGGATGCGCAGGTGTTGGAAGAGATCACCTACGCGGAGGCGGCCGAGTTGGCGTATAACGGCGCCAAGGTGCTGCATCCCCGGACGCTGGCGCCGCTGGTGGAAAAGAAAATTCCAGTCTGGAGCAAGAACAGCTTCGCGCCGGAGAAGCCGGGGACCAGGATCGTGCCATCCATGGCCGTGCCGCAGGGGGCGCGGGCGGTGGCCTCCATGCGCAACGTGGCGCTGGTATCGCTGGAACCGGCGAGCGCCGAAATGAATGGCGTGCAACTCATGGCGCGGTCGCTGGACGCCATCGCGCGGGCGGATGTGGAAGTCCTGCTGCTGTCCAGTTCCAGCTACCGGCAGAACTTCTGCCTCCTGGTGCGCGAAGACGAGTTGGAGCGGGCACTGCACGCGTTGGAATCGGCCCTGTCGCTGGAGTTGGCGCACCATTACGTGCATCCCATCCAGGTGGACCGCAGCGTGGGCCTGCTGGCCGCGGTGGGCGAGGGCATGCAGGGCAAGCCGGGGCTGGCCGGCCGCATCTTCACGGCGATCTCGCGCGTGCAAGTGAACATCATCGCCATCGCCCAGGGATCGAGC
>JANYJN010000680.1 GCA_025358475.1 Candidatus Solibacter sp. | reverse complement strand
CCGCGAGTACGCGCGCCAGGCCTTCGAAGATACGCTGACGCTTTACCTGCATGGCACGTGCTGCGATATCGACGTGGAGACGGGCCCGCGCCAGATGCCGAGCCGCTATCTGCGGCGCCGTTTGGAGCTGCTCATGTCGCTGTACCCTCCGCCGGAGGGGTATGCGGTGTTACCCGAACAGTTGAAGTCGCGGTAAGAGAAGACCGGCTAAAGCGGCGGAGCCGGAACCGAACAGGCAGTGTATTTGACGCGGAGGCGCGGAGATCGCTGAGATAAGCGCGGAGAAGGCCACAGCAGGATGGCGGGATGGCGCGGGACTCGCGCGTTCGCCGAAGCGAGTAGAGAACGCGGAGAAAGAGGAAAAGACATCCGAGCTTTGCTCGGATGGACAGGCCGGAGGCCTATCCTACCAATTCGGCTAGGATCCGCGCGGCCACCAGCTTGCCGCGTTCGCCGGTCTCCCCCGTGGGGCCCACGCACGACGGGCAACCCGCCTCGCAGGCGCAGGCGGCCAGCAGACCGGCAGTCTGGCGGAGCAATTCCGGCACCAGGCGATAGAGCGGCGCGCTCTGGCCGACGCCGCCGGGGTACATGTCATACAGATAGAGGTTGGGCTCGAAAACCTCCAGGCCACCCGAAATCTCTTCGCTGAGCGCGACACCGAGGTCGCGCGGGTCGCACATCAACAGCAGCGCGGCCACGGTGCGCAGCGCATTGCCCAGACCGGTGATGCCGCTCTGTTTCTCGGTGGGCGTGAAATCGATGAAGCGCGCCAGGAATGCCGCCGGAAAATGCAGCCAGAAGGCGGTGGTGTGCATTTCCTGCTCCGGCATATTGAGCTTGCCGGCGCCCACGTTCTCCATGGTATAGAACTTGATTTTCTTGAAGCCTACAATCTGCCGGTTGACGCGCACCTCGCCGTGAGCGCGCCGCGCGGCCCCCGGATCACAGCCTTGCGGAGCGCCCTCGAACTCTTCCAGCACCTTGACTTGGGTGTAGTCGATGGCGTCGGTGTAGTAGTCGCAGTCGACACGCTTCACGTAGGCTTTGCGCTCTGCGTAGTCGAAGCGCTCCACGTGATACTGGCGCGCTTCGTGCAGGTAGATGGCCTTCTCATGGAGGGTGGTGAGCGCGGTGGGGAAGGAGACCTCGGCGATCACTTTGGCCTCGCCGGTGATATCCACCACCACGAAATTGTCGCTGGTGACGGAGCGCAGGCTGGTGGCATCGGCCGGGTAGGTGTCGCTGGTCCAGTGCCAGGCGCCGGCCGAGTGGTGGAGGAATCCGCTCTCTTCAAGGAAGCGGCAGATCTCGCCAAGATCGTGCTTGCCAAACTTTTCGTCGTCGCGCAAGGGCAGTTCGAAGGCGGCGCACTTCAAATGCGCCAGCAGGATCTCCAGGTTTTCCGGATTGATGTAGGCGTGCTCCGGCGAGCGGCCGAAGAAGTAATCGGGATGCTCCACGATGTACTGATCGAGCGGCGCGCTAGAGGCGACCAGTACCGCCGCCGACGTTCCCTGCCGCCGCCCGGCGCGTCCGGCGCGCTGCCAACTGGAAGCGATGGTGCCCGCGTAGCCGGCCATGACCACCGCATCCAGCGAGCCGATGTCGATTCCCAGCTCAAGCGCGTTGGTGGCCACCACGGCGCGGATCTTGCCGTCGCGCAGGCTCTTTTCGATCTCGCGCCGTTCGCGCGGCAGGTAGCCTCCGCGATAGCCGCGCACGGTTTCACTGGGGATAGGACCGCGGTCGCAGGCATCCTTCAGATACTTGACGAGTACCTCGGTGGCCAGCCGGTTGTTGGCGAAGACCAGCGTCTGCAAGTTGTTCTCGATGAACTTGAGCGCCATGCGCCGCGTCTCGGCGATATAGCTGCGGCGGATGCCGAGTTGGCGGTTCACCACCGGCGGATTGTAGAAGATGAAAAACTTCTCGCCGCGCGGCGCCCCGTTTCGCTCCACCAGTTCGAAGGGTTCGCCGGTGAGCGCCTCGGCCAGTTCGCGCGGGTTGGCGATGGTTGCCGAGCAGCAGATGAACTGCGGTTTCGAATTGTAGAACTCGCAGATGCGCTTCAGGCGTCGCAGCAGGTTGGCCAGGTGGCTGCCGTACACGCCGCGATAGTAGTGCAGCTCGTCGATCACGATGTAGCGCAGGTTCTCGAAATAACGCGCCCATTTGGTGTGGTGGGGCAGGATGCCGGAGTGCAGCATGTCGGGATTGCTGAGCACCACGTTGGCGCGCTGCCGGATGGCGCGGCGCGCGTCCTGCGGGGTGTCGCCATCGTAGGTGAAGGCGCGGATCTCACTGCCCATCTCTTCCACCGCGCGTTGAAACTCGTGAAGCTGATCCTCGGCCAGCGCCTTGGTGGGGAACAGGTACATGGCGCGCGCGCCCTCGTCGCGCAGCAGCAGATTGAGCACCGGCAAGTTGTAGCACAGGGTCTTACCGCTGGCGGTCGGGGTGACGATGACCACGTGCTTGCCCGCCTGAATCTGGTCGAAGGCGTCGGCCTGGTGGGAATACAGGCGCGCAATCCCGCGTTTCCCGAGCGCGGCGCGCAACTTCGGGTCTACCAGCGCCGGAATATCGGAGAAGGTTCCCTCCGCGGGAGGTTGATGATGGATGGCCCGCACGGCCGAATCCGGCTCCAGGTGCTTGGATTGAAAATAGGACACGACCGCTTCCAGCGACTGCTTGGGAGATATCCCGGAGGATAACGATAGCTCACGGGAAAGATCGGGAAAACCAAGGGAGTAATTCATCGTGCGCTTTCGCCTTTTCTTTGCTACCTTACAACGAAAGTGGCTCGGAAAACAAGGGGGATCGGAAAGCGGAGGGAAAGCCAAGGAAGCTGGACTGGCCAGGAGACCCGTCCTACTGACTAGTGGGAGGCGCCGCGGCCGCGCACGAACTCGTACCGCTCCAACGTGGCGGCGATCTGATAGTTGGTACTTTCGTCATCCGGGCTGGTACCAATCCGGTCGGAGCGCAGGACTTTCCCCATGCAACGCAGGCTGACAGATTGCGGGCCTCCGCGGTTCAGGACAATCACGTATTCGATGGGCCCACCGAGAGCCGGCTCTATTTCCGTAGTGAACAGAACTCCACTGGAACTGATGTTCTGTGTAAGACCCTGGAGCGTCACACGTTCGGCACCGGAACGGGTAATGGCGAGAGGGAGCTGCAGTTGAAAACGCCTGGTTCGTCGCTGTTCCATGTCTTATGTGACTTCGATGGTAGGTGCAACACCCACTCCAGGTCAATAGAACTGGAATACTGCGACGGTCCAAAGGTACTAGGCGGAGGCATTGAGAGTACGGTGGGGGGAATTCGGGGGAAGTGGAGGGAACCAGCCGGGGCGCGCGTGGAGCACGCCCCGGAGAGAGATTTTCAGACGACCTTTACGAAAATGATAACCAGAGTATAGAGCGCCAGCGATTCGATCAGCACCAGGCCCAACAGCAGGGCAAAGCGAATGGAGGCGGCAGCGCCGGGATTGCGCGCCATACCTTCGGCGGAGGCGGCGACGGCCTTGGCCTGAGCCAGTCCGCACATGCCGGAAGCAATCGCCATGGAGAAACCGGCGGCAATGGCTTTCCACTGGGCGTGGGCCTGGGCGATTGCGTTGGTATCGGCCGGATCGGCCTGCGCGAAAATCATGGGGCTGGCAATAAACAGCAGGGCCAGCATCCACATTACGTTCTTCTTTGTCATCGTATTCTCCTAAGAAATCGCCCCCAGGAGGTGGTCCCCGTCATCCTCGTGCAGCCGGGCTCACGCTGAAAGGGCGGCATAATGCCGGAATTAGTGTTCGTGCGAAACCGCTCCGGCCACGTACATCATGGTCAGGAGCATAAAAATATATGCCTGCAGGAAAGAAACGAAGACGTGCAGGCCCATGAAAATCGCCGGGACGAAAAGGAACGTCAACTTGAGAAACACCATAGTCACCTGCTCGCCCGCGTACATGTTGGCGAAGAGGCGGATGGTAAGCGAAAGCGGGCGCGCCAGGTGGCTCACCAGTTCGATGGGAATCATCAGGGGCGCCAGGAGGGGCATGGGACCGGCGAAATGCGCCAGGTACTTCAGGATGCCGTTAGCCTGTATGCCCACAATGTTGTAGTAGAAAAACGTGGCAATGGCGCAACCGGCCGGAACGGAAGGCACCATGGTGGGCGATTCCATGCCCGGGATGACGCCGATTAAATTGCAAAACAGAATAAATATGAAAATCGTCCCGAAATAGGCGATGTAGTGGTGGCCATCGTGCCCCACCTGCTCGTCCGCCTGTTCCCGCAGGAAATCATAGACCAGCTCGAAGGTGTGTTGTAGCTTTCCCGGATGGTCGGCGGAGAGCCGGGGCTTCAAGAAGGCGAACAGCCCGATAATGATCGCCGCGACCAGCAATTGCATGGTCACGAAGTTGACCCAGGGACGCGCCTCGGGGGCCATGCCGACGATTCCTATCAGCGTGTTGCCGGCGCCGGGAAGATAATCGTTGAAGAGCTTAGTGATCCACAGTTCCGATTCGTGCATACGTCAATTCGAGGAGGATTTCTAAAATGACCGCCACAACCGAGACAAACAGGCCCGAAAGTGCGGCCGGCAGGCTGATTGCCGAGAATTTCAATATAACATAGGCGCCCCCGCCCAACAGCACGTAGCGCATGCCCAGGAACACGGCTTTGCGGGGCTTGGCTGCCTCCCCGCCGATGGCCTCCACCAGTTGCTTGAGCCACCGGAAGTTGAGCGCGGACACGGCGGTGCCAATCACCCATCCGGCACCCCACCACCAACCACGCCAGGCCACCAGCGCGACGGCCCCGCCGGCGCCGATCGCCCAGATCAGTTTCCAGATGCGCGCCACCGCGCGATCCATCCACAAAGCGCCGCCGCCCGCCTCGCCCTCACTAGTCATCGCGCGTATCCCGCATCAGTTGGCGGATGAGTTGCACAAACCCGGCAACGATTCCCAGGATCAGCCCCACGATATAGATCCACGTGGTGGCGAATTCCTTATCCAGCAAGTATCCGAGCAGATAGCCGATGAGAGCCGACGCGGGCAGCATGAACGCGAGCGATGTATATTCGCCGACCATCACCGGCCAAGGTTTTTTCGCCACACGTACAGTCTACTGCCTGGCGCGCTCGGCTGCCTCTTTTACCAGAACACCCATCTTCGGGTGGGAAGGCTCCATCATGGGATGAATGCCGAACTCCTCGAGCGCTTCGGTAGTGGTGGGCCCGATGGAACACACCTGGCATTGGCGCAAATTGGCGAGCGCGGCGCCCTCGATTCCGAGTTCGCGGGCCACCCGCGCGAGGTGCACTATTTGGATGGCGGTGGTGAACAGCGCCACATGGAAGGCGCCCGCCGCGAGGAGGCGCGCCGCCTGGCGCAGGGGTTCGACATCCAACGGCAGATCCCACTGGTAGACGCGCACGGCGGTGACTTCCCCGCCCCGCGCCCGCAGACCCGCCAACAACTCGGTGGTGGGACGGCCGTATTCCTGCACCGCAATCCGGCGCTCGGGCCGCCCTTCAGTGGCTGCCAGGAGTTCCCGCCAGGTGTTGGGTTCCGGCGCCACGATGGCCGGCTTGAGCCCCATTTCGCGTAGCGCGGCCGTGGGTTTCGGACCGCGGGCCACCAGAGTTACGCGTTGCAGAGCCTCCGCGAACGCCGCCTCGGGAAAGCGCGTGGCCAGCAGGCGATTCAACTGGCGCGTGCCGACGCCCGTCAGCAGGATCACCATATCGAACCCGCCGGCGAACAGGTTTTCCGCGAAGGCGAACGCTTCGGAATTCTCCGCCAGCGGGATCTCCCGCATGGAAGGCGCCACGAACGGCTCGCCCTCCTGCTTGCGGATCAATAGCTCCATCTCCGCCGCGCGCCGGCTCTCTAGCGCGAGGACGCGCAGTCCGTGAAAGCCCATGCTCGATTATAGGGGCAATCCGGGAATGTGTTTTTCCCGCAGAGACGCAGAGGCGCAGAGATCAGCGCAGAGATCAGCGCAGAGAACACATCAGAGGGGCGAAGAGAATGCCCACCACTGGGGTCGAATCGAAGCTGTAAAAGGTTTTCTCTGCGCTGATCTCTGCGTCTTTGCGTCTCTGCGGGGGATGGAATTCCGGACAGCCCGTTACTCATTCCCCATGGTGGACAACTCGGTTCGCTCGCGCTCTATGTACGGGACGCCCTTCTCCATCCATGCCGGGGCCGGCGCGCCCTTCAGGTAGTGATCGAAGTATTGCTGCAGGCGGATGGTGTAATCCTTCTGGTTGGGACGCTTGCGCAAGCCGTGCGGTTCGCCGTTGTAATCGAAGAGGTAGACTTCCTTACCCAGGCGGCGCAATGCCAGATAGAACTCGACGCCCTGATACCATGGCACCGCGTCGTCGCCATCGTTGTGCAGCAGCATGACCGGCGTCTGCACGCGGTCAGCCCAAAAGATTGGCGAGTTTTCGATGAAGCGCGTGGGATATTGCCAGATGGATCCACCGATGCGGCTCTGCGTGCGCTCGTACTGGAACTGCCGCGGAACGCCCGTGCCCCAGCGGATACCGTCGTAGGCGCTGATCATATTGGCCACCACCGCGCCCGCGGCCACGGCGCGGAAACGCTTGGTCTGGGTCACCATGTAGGCGATCTGATAGCCGCCCCAACTGTGCCCCTGAATGCCGATGGCATCTTCCTTCACGAAGCCCTTGTCGACGACGGCCTGCACCCCGGGCAACACGCACTTCATGGCGCTCTGGCCTGGGAAGCCCGTGGTGTAGACGATGTCCGGCGTGAAAACCAGATACCCGTTGCTGGTGTAGTAGCTCAGATTGATATTGTGGCTGGGGCGCGGGTCCACGAAGCGGTTCACGTTCTGCGTCAAGCGCTCGTAGATGTAGACCATCATCGGGTACTTCTTTTTGGGGTCGAAGTTGGCCGGCTTGTACAGGGCGCCAGTGAGCGGCACGCCGTCGGCGTTGTGGAAGCGAACTACTTCGGAGGTTCCCCAGAGCAGGTTGGCCTTTTGCGGATTGGCGTCGCTCACCTTGCGCAGTTCCTGGAAGTTGCCGTCGGTGGTCACCAGGTCGGGAAACTCGCTGAAGGTCTGCGCGGTCAGCAGGTAGACGTCGGCATCGGTGGCCTTCACCAGCGCCGTCATGTACTTGGGCGACATGACGAGTTGTTTGGGCTCGGCGCCAGCCTCGCTTCCATTCAGGGAGGCGCGGAAGAATCCGGTCTCGAACGTCTTGAGGTTCTCGGCTTGCAGCATCACGGGCTTGGTGCCATCGATCCAACGCTCGCGCGGATTCTCCGTCGCGGTGCGGATGTAGCGCAACCGCAGATCGTGCGCGCGGCCGTAGCCGGCGGTGAAGTTCTTGGCATCCGTGCCGTCCGGCGACAGGCGCCAGATATCGTAGCGGTCGTAAATCAGCAGGCTCTTGCCGTCCTTGGTCCAACCCGCGTTGCCGTAGGCGGGGGGCGTGCCGGGCGTATCGGTGTCCTCGTTGAAGAATTTCACGCCGAGGCTGGCCGTCAGGTTCGCCTTCCTGCCGTCGGGCACGGACACCGTATTCCAATCCTTGCCGTCGAAATACAGAAGATAGCGGCCCGCGGGCGACCAAGTCATGGTGCCGCCCACGCCGCTGTGCAGTTTGGTGGCGAGCAGGGTGCGCGCGCCGGTGACGGCATCGATCAGGTAGGCGTCGGCGTAGCGTTCGTCGTAATCGGCCAGCGGACGGTATTGGCGATCGTCCGACCCCATCACCCATTGCGCGCTTTCTGAAGGCGTCACGGTCTCCACGGCGGAATCGGCAAGCTGCACGATCTTGTGTTCCGGAATCAGGTAGGCGGCCGTGAAGGTACGGTCGCGATCACGCTGGGCGCGCACCTTCTGTATGGGCTGGATATAGTCGTCTTTGTAGCTCCACAGGTCCACTACGGCCTTGGTGTCGTCGGCCGGCGCATCGGCCGCCTCATCCTTCTTGTCCGGCGAAGGAGGCGATGGCCGCGCGCAGGCGAAGAACACCCGCGTACCATCTTTGGAGAAGCTCAGCGTGCCCTTATCGCTGATCACGAACTCTTTGCGGAAACCGGGCATGTCGCTGGACACCACTACCGTGGCCGCAAGGGATTGCCGCTGCCAGCGATAGAGCTTCCATTTCGGCGGTTTGGCGGCGGCGTCATCGCGGTCGCTGAGGAAGACCACCTGCGTCTGGTTTTCATCCCAGGTCAGCTTGGCGTACTTGCCCTTGCCTGCGGCCAACGCGGCCGGCGCATCGCCGCTACCCGGCTTGAGGGCGAAAACACCGTTCCGGGCGGC
>JANYJN010000679.1 GCA_025358475.1 Candidatus Solibacter sp. | reverse complement strand
ATGAGAGATCGATCTGCGCGGGAATGGAGCCCGGCGAGGCCGCCAGACGTTGACGGTCGAGCTGCTGGGCCTGACGGAAGCAGTCCAACGCCGCAGGCAGGTTGGCGACCATTCTCAAGGCGAACCCCTGATTCCGATAGGTGTGCATCAATCCCGTAACACAAAGGGGGTTGCCGGGTTCCTGGATGATCGCCGCCCGGTAGGAGGCCACCGATTCCTGGTAGAGCGGCAAGGCTGCCGGCCAGTTTTTCTGGAACGTGAAATTGTCCGCCGAGGACCTCTTCGCCTTGGCTCGGTAAATGTGTACGCCGGAATGCCGAGCGGACTCCCTCTGCCGAATCGCCGTCGCCTCGTCGTAGAGTTCCTGCACGGCGCGCAGGTCGCCCTGCCACTCCCCCAGCCTGGCCAAATGCTCATCGGCACGGGCCAGGACGCTTTCGGCGGCGGCGTCGCCCGGGTTGGAGCGGAGGATCTCTTTGGCCACGCGGCGCGCTTCCTTCTGGCTATTGATCGCCGTTTGGGTGTTTCCCAACTGGGCATGGCCCAGGTTGCCCTGCGCCTCCCCGATGCGCAGGTATCCGGTAGCAATTTCGAGCTGGAGTTCGCGCACGTTTCGACCGCTGGCAGCCAGGTCCCTTAAATATTCGAGCGCGCGCTCCACCAGCATCTGGCGGGCGCGAAGGGAACCGGGCAAATCCTGGATGGCATCGTTCAGATCGAAGATTGCCGCATGCGCGAGGCGGCGCACCTGGTTGAAGTGAGTTTCCGCCAGTGCCCTTTCGTGCTGCGCCTGGCGCGCGTACCACAGCGAGATGCCCGACCCGGCGAACATCGACACCAGGACGGCGGCTGCGGCGGCGCTCTGGGCCCGATGGCGGCGGATGTATTTCAGCGATCTTCGCCACCACGGCGCGTGGTGGGCCTTCACGGGCTTGCGATCCAGCCACGCGGAGACATCCTCCGCCAGCGCCCCCACTGAGGCGTACCGCTCCTCCGGAATCTTGCGCAGGGCCTGGAGCGTGATGGCGTCCAGTTCTCCGCGGAGTTGGCTGGCACCGGCCGGCGCGACCGCGCTGGGAGGCGGCGGATCCAGCTCGCAAATGGCGCGCATCATGCCGAGCGGGTCGCTGCCCGCCACCGCCCATGGCTTCCGGCCCGTGAGCAGCAGGTACAACAGGACTCCGAGAGAGAACACGTCACTGCTGGTTGTGATAGTGTCGCCGCGCAACTGTTCCGGGCTGGCGTACTCCGGAGTCAGCAACCGGCCGCCCGTCCGGGTGAGTCCCGCACCGGCGCCGATGAACTTGGCGATGCCGAAATCCAGGAGCATCGGCCGGCCGTCGGTGGTCACGAGGATGTTAGCGGGCTTCAAATCGCGGTGGACTACCAGGCGGCGGTGGGCGTACTCGACCGCTGAGCAGTCGACAAAAACACCTCGAGGCGCTCGCGGAGGGAGCCCGCGCGGGTCTCGCTCCATAGATCCAGCGGGGAGCCCTCGATGTATTCCATGACCAGGTAGGGCGAGCCGTCGTCCAGGGCGCCGCCATCCAGCAGCCGGGCGATACCAGGATGCTCGAGGCTGGCCAGGATCTGCCTTTCGTCGAGGAATCGCAGGATATCCGCGCGGGACAGCAGGCTGGTGGACAATAGCTTGACGGCGGCGCGCTGCTGGTACTGTCCGTCGGCGCGATTCGCCTCCCATACCGTGCCCATGCCACCGCGGCCGATCTCGCGAACCAGTTGCCAGGCGCCGATACGCCGGCCCTCCAACGGCGAATCCGTCCATTCGGCCGGCACGGTTGCCGGCAGTATCGGCCCGGCGTCCTCCAGGAATTCCGGAGAAGCCTCATAGACGGACAGCAGCGAGTGAACTTCATCCATGATCGTCGGCGTCTCGGCCGCGAACTTCAGGAACGCATCCCGTTCCCCCTCGGGAAGCAGCAGAGTGGCGTCGAACAGTTCCTTGACCCGGTCCCATTCCGCCACTGTCACGATGGGATGCTCCCTTCCAGCAGTCTACGGCGAATCCAGGTCTTCGCCACGATCCACTCGCGCTTCACGGTGCTTTCCGAAATGCCGGTTACTTCTGCGGTTTCCGAGATCGAGAGGCCGCCGAAATACCGCAGCTCCACTACCTGGCTCTGCAACGCATCCAGCTTTTCGAGTTCCTGCAACGCCTCGTTGAGGTCGAGAAGTTCCACATCGGGCGCGGGCTGTGCCTGATCGGCATCCCGCAGCGTAACGGGTTGGGCGCCCGCCGCCTCGCTTCTCCGTCAGCCGCGCCCGGGCGTAGTCCACCAGGATTCCGCGCATGAGGTGGGCTGCGAATCCGAAAAAGTGTGCTCGGTTCTTCCAGTTCTTGCCGTGTGCCTGAGCCAGCCGCACGTACGCCTCATGGAGCAGTCCGGTGCATTGCAGCGTATGGCCGGAACGCTCGGATTGCATGTGCCGCGCCGCTATGCGGTGAAGTTCCGGATATGCGGCTTCGACCAAGCGGTTCAAGGCATCCGGCTGTCCAGCGCCCCAGTCGTCGATCAGCCCGGTGATGTTGGACGAGGAATTTTTCGACACTGCCAAGGCCCGTGCCTATTCTAGGGTATTCCGGGTCTGTAAATCTACTAAACTCAGTACCAGAAAACGCGGCGGAGCGATGCCGCCACGTCACGTCTATTACGCCTGAGTTCTGTTCCGGTGTTCTCCGGCTGGCGGGCGGCGCAGACTCCCAGGGCCGCGGGTCCTGGTTCGGGAGCAGCCCGGCGCGAAGCATACGGAGAAGGAGGCGCAAGCCGTCGATCTTCTGGCGAGCCGGGTTACTATTACACGGAGCGCAAGTCGACCCCGGGGAGACGTTGGGAAACTGGAAGGTTGTGAAGTGAATGTCTGAGTTGTGCCAGGGCTACGGCAGTCTGGCGAGCGCTTTGCGCATGACTTCCTGGGCGACCGTCTTCGACTTCGCTTCTGGCGCTCCGAACACAAGCACGGTGACGATCACGTGATTAGACCCCTTGTAGACGCCGAGTTGCTGCATCCCGTAACCGGGGCTTGAAACGTATGCGCTGTCACCGAATCCGGAAGTCACCTCCGCGCTGATTTTCTGCTTCTTCAGTCCAGCGACCATTTTTTCGGCTGTGTCACCGGGGCCTTTGGCGACGAGCATGATGCTCACTCCAGAACCAGCATCACCCACCTTGAAGTCGCAGATTGACTTCTGGGTTGTATTGATCGCGCCTTCGGACACCGGGGATCCCACGGCCTCCTGGACCTCCGCTTTCGTCAGCAGAGCGCACGGGCTGAGGCCCGGCTTCGAAGACTGGGCCGTCGCGGGCCCGAGGAAGACCGTCACGCAGAAGAGAGCTGTCAAGAATCGCATGGCGACAGTGTAGCAGCAAAAAAGATATGCGGGCCTGATTATGCAGGCATGGTTCTATTTCTTGACGCCTAGTTCGGCCTGCAACTGGCGGAAGGCGGCCTCTTCGTAATTGGTCTTGAGACGCGGCTTGCCGTGGGGGTTGGTGTCGCCAGGGCGCGGAGCTTCCTTTTTCAGGGTGCGGCCCAGCAGAGTGGTGGCTTCGCTATCGGCCGAGTTGCGCGCCAGCACGGCGCGGAAGCTATCAGCGGCGGCGGAGTACTGCCCAGCGCGCCACAGTGCGGCGCCCAGATTGAAATGGTAGTCCGGGTCGGCGTCGTCGCCCTCCAGCGCCTTGCGAAAGCTGGCCGCCGCCGCGGAGTAATCCTGGCGCTGGGCTTGCACGACGCCCAAATCGTTGTAGACCTCGTTGAGTGGGATGGCGGCCGCCACCACTTGGAAGGATTGTTCGGCGCCCTTGAAATCGCCGTTGGCGAAGCGGCAGAGGCCGAGGAAGAACTGGGCTTCCAGGTAGTGCGAGTCGGAACGGGCCACGCGGTCAAGCCATCCGGCAGCCACCTTGTAGTCCTTCTTTTCCCAGAAAATCCGGCCGAGTTCGAAGCAAGGCTGCGAGTAGTGCGCGTCCAGCC
>JANYJN010000609.1 GCA_025358475.1 Candidatus Solibacter sp. | reverse complement strand
CGCTGCCGGACGGCACGTCGCGGGATAGCGACACTAAGGCCCACGACGCGACTTGGGCGGATGCCGGAAAGCACCTACCGGAGAATACCGGCGACAAACCCATGGAAGTGATAGTGATCGAACTCAAGAAGTAGAGGGAGTCCGCGGCCGACGCCCTCGCCGGCCTGTTCGCACCCTGCAAGATGCCCCATCGTGCCGGCAGCGGGACGGGGGCGTCCCGCGCCGACCAGGGGGTCCGCATCACCAGCCGTAAGTCACTGGCGCGTGCCCGGGGCCCGGCAGACTGTGACATGAAATCTCATCTGTGCGCAGAACCCCCCCAGGGGCATCGGGGTGACGTGGGTGAGTGACGCATGGCTGGACAGTTGTACTCTATCGCGCGGTTCCGCCACCAACCGCTGCACCGCGCCCCTTATGGCGCGCACGAACCAGTCGGCCTCTTTCGCCGCCGCGGCACAGTGGCGGCACTTAAGGCAGTGATACTCGAAGTGAAGCGCATCAGCGGGCGACAGCCGCTCCCTGATGTACGCCTCGGCGATTTCGTCGATATCGATGGGGCACGTGTCAGGCGAGTTAGGGACATTAGACATTCTGATGGTCTTATCGGCGGACCGGGGCTTTCTCTATATGGCACGCGGTAGTGTCGCTTCTGCGCCACCCTTCAACAGCGGCCGACGCCCTCGCCGGCCTTGTTCTCACCATGCATGATCCTGACCTCAGTGTGCCGGCAGCGGGACGGGCGCGTCCCGCGCGGACCAGGGGGTCCGCCCCACCAATTAGGCAGTGTTCTATCGATTGGGATTTAAGTGGCATTAGGCAAGATAGCCTGCCCCACAGAACAGGCAAGGCTTCGGCCGCACTGCACTCGCACGCGGTAGGTACTGCCTTAGGATTGCGCTCCTGCCTGCCGCGCGTTATCACTATCACATGGAGATCGTTGCGCACGGCCTCTGGGCAGCAGCGGCGGCCATCACCGCCAGAAGATCGACCAAGGCCAGCGTTCACGTTGGCTGGGCGGTCTGGTGGGCCGCGTTTCCCGACGTGCTGGCGTTTGGGCCTCAAGTCGCAGTGGGGTTGTGGCTCCGGTTTGCAGGCAGCTCGGCGGCGGCCGATGGACATGCTCTACCACACGTTCACATTGGCCTGCCGCTCTATCCGGCTGGGCATAGCCTGCTCGTGTTCCTATTGGTGTTCGGACTGGTCACGATCCTGGCGCGCCGCATCGTATTCGAGATGCTCGGCTGGCTGATGCATATCCTGATCGACATCCCTACGCACAGCCTCAGCTACTACGCCACCCGGTTCCTGTGGCCGATCTCGGATTACCGCATCGATGGTATCGCATGGTGGACACCGTGGTTCTGGGCAGCGACATACGGGGCACTGGTGGTGGTGTACGTGCTGCTCTGGAAGAAGGGGTGGATATCGCCAGCGCGGCGCCGGGTGTGCAAGCTGGCCGAAAGTGAGAGCGCCGCTTCCCGGTGAAGCCGGACGCGCCCGGCCATCTTCTTAGAACGGTAGGACCTCAAGCCGCACCGGGTCGAAGCGGATCCGGCGCTGCTCCTGGTACGATTGCACCGCCAACAGCGGCGGCAGAATGGAAACAGCAGCGATTGCCGCGTCGGCGTTCGGCAGTTTGCGGCTCTTGCAGCAATCCAGAAAATTGCGCACATGGTTCGTGGTGATATCGCCGGGGATTTCCCGCTTCACGGTTTCGGCGTTGCGGCCCGCCGGCGTGAACTCCCAGCGATTGCGGTTCATGAACAGCCTACCCCGATCCCCGTAGAGGGTAACCCCGTACCCCGGCGCCACGGCATACGCATTGGACTGGAAAAGCACGGAGAAACCGTCGTACTCGAACAGCGCGTTGCAGGTGTCGGGCGCCGTGCGGCCGTCCTGGCGGTCGTAGTATATGCCGCCGGCGAACGTGGCAGCGTGCGGAGCGCGTTCGCCCATGTACATATGCACGACGTCCATCCAGTGGTGGCCGAAATCCGTCATCTTGCCACCGTTGAATTCCAGAAAGGAGCGGAAGTTGAAATACATGCCCGGATTCCAATCGCGATATGCCACCGGTCCCAGGAAACGCAGCCAGTCGAGATCCGCGGGCTTCCGCGCGGGCTCCTTGCTTAGCGGTGTGGGCACGCCGCCGTGCCATACGGCGTCGATGTGGCTGATCTTCCCGATGGCGCCGGATTTCACGAACTTCTCGAGGGGCTCCAAATAGATCTCCCCAGAGCGCTGCTGCAATCCGATCTGGAGGATCCGGCCGGTGGCGCGAGCGGCTTTCACCATGACCGGCGCCTCTTCGCGCAGGCGGCACATGGGCTTTTCCGAGTAGACATCCTTGCCGGCATTCATAGCATCCACGGCGTGGTCCTTGTGCCAGTGATCGGGCGACCCGATCAGAACCGCGTCGAGGTCCGCCAGTTCCAGGAGTTTGCGATGGTCCCCGAAGGTTCTGGCGTTAGGCGCGGTGGAAAGCGCCTCCCGGAATCGGGCCGGATACACGTCGCACAGCGCGCGCACATCGACGTCGGAGTTCTTCTGGAACAGGCTCTTCACATAGGTACCGCGCCCCCCGGTGCCGATGACACCCAGGCCGATCCGGTCGTTGGCGCCCAGGATTCTGGAATAAGAGAGAGCCGTTACAGCAATGCTGCGAGCCGCCTCGCGTCGCGTGATCATAGATCTGCCTCCGTTGAGATAGGACGGTATCGATACCCTAAACCGTAGCAGCATTACGCTTCGGCCGGGGAAAATACCGGTCAGCCCAAGGCGCTGGTTCGAGAGGCCGCGGAAAATGCTCAAAGGGCCGGAGGCGTGAGAAGCTGCTCCGGGTTGGCAGGCAGTATCCGGACTTGCGGCTCTTCAGTGCCGGGTTGAGGCGCCGGCGGCTTGTTCAGCAGCCCGATCACGCGTTCGTAAAGCCGGTTTCGCACTTCAAAGCGCTCGGAGGCGCGGGTGACGTAGCGGACAACGATATTAATTCC
Organism: Candidatus Solibacter sp.; assembly: GCA_025358475.1. Lineage (GTDB taxonomy): Bacteria > Acidobacteriota > Terriglobia > Bryobacterales > Bryobacteraceae > Solibacter. The sequence continues at coordinate 1 of JANYJN010000609.1, read as the reverse complement.
C
>JANYJN010000602.1 GCA_025358475.1 Candidatus Solibacter sp. | reverse complement strand
CGAAATAGTTGGCGGAATTGATCTGTTCCAGCGCCGCGTCGAACGGCCGCAGCGTGTTCTCCGCCGTGCGCTGCCCCTTCACCGCCAGCACTGCGTCGATGTGCCGGCTGGCTTCCGCCAGATGTGCGGCCTCGAGTCTTTGAAAGGCGGCGACATCGGGCTTGGCTGCCCACAAAGGCGGCTGCGACTTAGGCACCTCCTGCGCGCCGGCGGCGGCGGCCAGAAGAGTGGGAATCAAAGCAAGGCGAAGGATGGACATGAAGACTCCAGTGATCAGTTTCTTAATATACCTTGCCGCAAGCCGCGACCGCGCGCCGCCGTGCCGTCAGCGATGCAATAGACACCCAGCCCAGCGCGCGCTTCCCGCACGGGTAGAATGACGATTGATGACGGGCATGATCAGTGTGGTTATCGAACAAAACGAGCATGGTTGTGATGCATGGTGTCCGGAACTGAAGGGGCGCCAAGCGCAGGGCAAGACGGTCGACATAGCATCGTGAACTGACCCCGGCGCGCCACGCGCCCTGATCCGCGCGTCGGGATGCCGGTGGACCAGTTCGTCAATCTGCTCTGCTTCGTAAAAGGGACAGGCCGGGAGGCCTGTCCTACTTCGGCAATAAAGAGAGAACGCCTTCGCTCGGGCTCGGGATGACGTGGGCGGCGATCAGTTTGCCCAAGCCCGCCACCTTGGCTTTACCTGCGTCGATAGCCGCCTGCACGGCGGCGACGTCGCCTTTGATGACGACCGTGATGTAACCGCCGCCCAGTTTTTCGCGAGCCAGCACTTCTACCGCGGCGGTTTTCAGGGCGGTGTCAATGGCCTCAAATACGGCCGTGAAGCCTTGAGTTTCGATCAGGCCGACGGCGAAGGGCGCCTGGGATTCGTTTTTCATTCTCTGCTCCGGGTACTGCACGGTGGACTGTTCGAAGAGGGGATTGAAATCGGCGGCAGCTTCGTAGGCCGCCTTGCCGGCCGGCGAAGGCGCGGGGATCACGTGCGCGATCACCTCGACCTGCATGGCACTGGCGGTGGCTTCGGCGGCATCTGTGGCCGCCTGCAAATCGCCCAGGGAGCCGTGCAGTTTGAGGCACACGCCGGGGCGATCGTTGAGTTCAGTTTGCAGCACACGCACGCCGGCCATCTTCTCCATGGCGTCGAGCACCACCATGGCCGCCGCCCAGCTACCGATCTCGATTAGTGCCAGCGCGCTGTTCAGAAGATCCCCCGCTTCTGGAGTTCGTGCAAGACTTCAAACACCACCTGTTCCAGCTTGTCCGGGGCCGGTTGGCCGGTGCGCGGGGCGCAACCTTCCGGCGGACGGGCGACCAGTTCGAAATCGGCCAGGATGCATTGCAGCACCTTGGCCATTGCGGCGCGGTCGGTCTTCTGCACGCCGGTCTGCGGCAGGCGTCCGGCGCCGAAATCGAAGCCGCGCAGGGCGGCGGCCGCACGGAACCCATCGGGAAACTCGAAGGGGAAGAGCATGGCGTCGAAGAGGCCGAGGATGCGGTAGTTCCACTGCATGGCCTCCTGGTATTTCCCGGCGCGGCACAGGTCGTAGATGCGGCGCGTGATTTCGGGGACGACGTTGCTGGTGGCGTGGGTGCCGCCGTCGCAGCCCACCATCAGCATGGGCGCCAAGCAGGCTTCCCATCCGGTGAGGAAGGAAAAGTCCGGGCGGGTGGGGCGGATGGCGGCGATCATGCGCATCATGAACGACAGGTCGCCTGAGGAATCCTTGATGCCGATGACGCGCGGGAAATCGGCGGCCAGGCGGCGAATCGTAGGGACGTCGATGGGGGTGGCGAACATCGGAATGTTGTACAGCGTGATATCGATGGGAGTGTAACGCGCGATCTCGGCGAAGTAGGCGTAGACCGATTCGGGCGAGAGGCGGTAATAGATGGGGGAGACGATGGCCACGGCGCGCGCCCCCATGGCGGCGTATGCTTCGCAGGCCCCCAGCGTTTCTTTGACATTGGCTTCAGCCGCGCCCGCCAGGATGGGGACGCGCCCGCGGGCTTCGTCGCAGGTGATGCGCACGATGCGGCGGCGTTCTTCCTCGTTGAAGCGGGTGAACTCGCCGGTGGAGCCGTTGGGGTAGAGGCCATGGACTCCGCTAGCGATCAGCCAGGAGAGGAAGCGACGGAGTTCCGCCTCGTTAATCTGCCCGGCTTCATCGACAGGGACGAGCGTCGGCGTAAAGATGCCTTGCAATTTCTCCGCCATAGGATTTCCCCAAGTTTAACGCATGGCTTCCGAATTGCGCTGCGCCCCGTGGCGAAGCTTGACTTCAGAGGCGCTGACGAGGAGGTCGCCGCTGAACCCGAGCCCGGCGGGAACGACTAGTATTTTTGTAGTATTCAGTCTCTCGGGACCGCCGGGCTATAATTACGGGGAATCAGGTACGGTAATCGCTTTTGGGGTGTCCGGTGGGTTTGCTGATAGTCCTCTTTCTAGGTTTCCCGGTGGGAGCAGCCGCGTTGTCGGGTGCGTTCCTATATACCGAAGCTCCCCGGTATGATGTTCAGGCGATAGGGGACAGGTTTCCCGCGGGGGCCGCGGTGAAAGTGTATGCCAACGGCGTCTCGCGGCAACTGACGCCAACGCTTGCAACGTCGGCCGATGCCGCTTTGTCCCCGGACGCCCAGTCTGTTCTGTTAAGTGGCAAACAGCGCGCCGGGGGGCCATGGCAAATATGGGAAGTCCCCCTGGCAGGCGGCACACCCCGGCAGTTGACTTCGGGCACGGAGGATTGCATCCGTCCGTTCTACGGCGCCGAGGGAAAATTCGTCTACGCGCGCCAGACGCAGCGCGGGTTCCAGATCGAGATTGCGCCGCTCCAAGGGGGTAGCGCGCTGCGGCTCACTTGGATGCCCGGCAACTTCCTCCCGGACGGCCTCATGCGCGACGGACGTGTGCTCTTCGAAGCAGCCTTTCCCAGTGCACCATCGACGGCTCGCGATCTTTACACGGTGTATGCGGACGGCTCCGGCGTAGAGACGCGCCGCTGCGATCACGGGCCGGACCGCCATTCGGCCGCCGAACTGGCGTCCGGAGATCTGATCTTCCAGACCGGCTCCGGGCTGGCGCGATTCACTTCGGCGCGCGCCGGACAACTGGACGTGGCGTTGCCGAAAGGCCAATACGTGGGCCCGGTGGCGGAAATAGCAGGCGGAGAATGGCTGGCCACCTATCGCGCGGGAGCGGAAGCGGCGTATTGGATCTGCCGTTTTGCGCCGCGAGGGGCCGCGCAGCCCGTGAAAGTGGTGGGGCCGAATGCCTTTCAGCCCGTGCCGGTGCGCGTCCGCCCCGTCCCGCCTTACCATCCTTCGAGCCTGGGCGACCGGGTGGGCGCCAATCTGCTTTGTCTAAATTCCTATGTTTCGAAATCGCAGCAGATTCCGAAAAACTCCGTGGCTGAAGTGAGGGTGTGGTCGCAGAACAGCCACGGCGGTGCGGTGGTGTTGGGCAAGGCTCCGGTAGAGCCGGATGGATCCTTCTATGTCCAGACCCCGTCGGAAACGCCGCTGCGCTTCGAGCTTCTGGACCGCGAGGGCAAGACCATGGCGGCGGAGAAGGGCTGGTTCTGGGCCCGAAAAGGAGAGCAGCGGGTGTGCGTCGGCTGTCATGCCGGCCCCGAACGAGCCCCTGAAAACATCACGCCGCAAGTCCTTCTGCGGACGCAAAAGCCGGTTCCCATGTTCATGCCCAAACCCGTCGATTGAGGAGATGCCATGCTGACACGCTGCTTGATTCCGATTCTTTTCCTGGCGGCCGCCGAGCAGCCGTCCTTCGGGCCGATCCGTTTTGAGGACGCCACCAAGAAAGCCGGAATCTCGTTCACTCACAGCTTTGGCGCCGAGCAGTTGGGATCTTTGCTGGAGAGCACGGGAGCCGGAGCGGTGTGGTTCGATTACAACAACGACGGGTACCAGGATCTGTACGTGGTTTCCGGACGGCCGCTCGGGGCGGGAATGCACCCCTACCCGTTACGCAAGCAGCCGGAAACGGCGCCCCACAACCATCTCTACCGTAACAACAAAGACGGCACATTTACGGACGTCACCACGAGCGCCGGGGTGGCTACGGATCTGTACAGTATGGCGGCGGTGGCCGCGGACTATGACAACGATGGCAACGTGGATCTGCTGGTCACCGGGTACGGCCGTGTCATCCTCTACCGCAATAAAGGCGACGGCACTTTCGAAGACGTCACCGCCAAGGCGGGGCTGAGCATTCCGGGATGGAGCATCGGAGCGGCGTGGCTGGACTATGACCGCGATGGCTGCGTGGATCTCTTCGTGGGCCGGTACGTGAAATTCGACCCGGAGTATCGAGCCTACTATCCGGCGGACAACTATCCCGGGCCGCTCGATTACCGGGCGGAAACCAATGTGCTGCTGCACAACAACTGCGATGGCACCTTCAGCGACGTCACGGTCAAGGCGGGAATCGCTGGCCTGAAGGGGCGCGCCATGGGCGTGACGGCAGCGGACTTCGACCGGGACGGGTATCCGGATATTTACGTCGCCAACGACAAGAGCGAGAATTTCCTGCTGCACAACCAGAAAAACGGGACCTTCAAGGAGATCGCGACCCAAGCCGGCGTGGCATTCGGACAGAACGGCGAGAATACTTCCGCCATGGGACCGGTGTTCGCCGATTTCGATAACGAAGGCAAAGTGGGTCTATTCGTTTCCGACTCCAAGTTCAACCGCATGTACCGGAATCTGGGCGGTCTGATGTTTGACGACATCACGGAGCGGACCGGCATTTCCCAGGTAAATGCCCAGTATGTGAGTTGGGGAAATGGCGCGCAGGACTTCGACAACGATGGACTGCTGGACCTCTTCATCGCGCACGGCGGATTGATACACATGGTTCCGCAGGAACACTCCATCTTCCGCAACGCGGGGAAGGGAAAGTTTGTGGATGCGTCCGCCACCGCCGGGCCTTTCTTCGACGCCCGAACGGGCGTGAAATCGGTGGCACGGGGGGCCGCCTTCGCGGACTATGACAACGACGGCAAGATGGATGCGTTCCTGGTGAACCTGGGCGGAGCGGGCATCCTGCTGCGCAATACGTCGCCTTCCGCCGGGCATTGGATCGGCGTTCGTCTGGTGGGCAAGAAGAGTAACCGGGACGGCATCGGAGCGCAGATTGAAGTAGTCGCCGGTGGGGTCCGGCAGCAGCGCGAGCGGACGGCCGGATCGGGCTATCTTTCGCAGGATGACGGGCGCGTCCACTTCGGGTTGGGCAAC
>JANYJN010000589.1 GCA_025358475.1 Candidatus Solibacter sp. | reverse complement strand
GGTCATTAACGGGAAGACCGATCTCACCGGTTCCACCCGCTCCTGTACCACGTAAGGCGCGCGCATCGCCAGTTTGAGCGCGCGGTCCCAACCCGCGCTATCCAACTCCCACCCGAAGTAAGTGTGTTGGTCGCTGTAGTCGTCATTCGGTTTCAGCGCCAGGCGTTCGCGATTCTGCTTGATGAACTCCGGCAGATCGATGGGCTTATCGTCGTAGGTAGTCTTGGCGGCCGATACCAGGCGCGTCCAAGGCACGTGATCGCGGATGGCCTTACGCTCCACGGCGGGGAATTTGACGGTCATGGCTTCGTCGGTCAACAGGCCGAACATCGCCTTCTTGTGCGCCAGCTCGCTGCGGAAGCTGTTCACCACGCACACCGCGCGGTCACGATAGGCCTGCACCAAAGGATGCGTCAGATCGAAGCGAATCAGGAATTCCTGCACGCCCAGCCGGCGGTACACCAGGTCGATCTCGAACGAACCCTTGCGCAGCACGCCGTTGCGATACTCCAGTTGCTCGGGGGGCACGATCTCCACCAGGTAGCCTTCGTCGCGGAAGAAATCGCGGAACAGTTCGTACTCGCTCTGGCCGGAGGAGTAGGTGTGCCGGAACTCCACAATCGCGATATTGGGTTTCTTGTCGCCGCCGAACTGCTTATAGGATTTCAAGAGGGCCGTCAAGAGGTGCTTGCGGCTACCCACCTTGGCGAGGGTGTACTTCTTGCGAAGTTCCTTGACCGGGGGGATTTCCCAGAACAATTCGGCCAGCGCATCGGCATAACCCGCGCCGGTGGGGGAATCCGCATTGTATTGCACGAAGTGCAGGTGCCCATTGGCCAGATGGGAATCGAGGCGCGCCGCCACTTCCAGGGCCTGATACCCGGGGTCGATAGCCGCTAGCATTTTTTCCGCCGGCAGCAGTTCCAGGCGGGCCAGTAACGCCGGGCTGGCCAGCACCATCTGCTCCATCCGGTCGATGGCGGAGATCAGAGATTCACCGGTCTTTACCAATGAGTCATATTGCCGCCGGGTAATGAAGTTGGGGCGCAGGAAGGGACAAATCAGGCGTCCGCCCGCGGACAGCTTGGTGACCTCCATGCGTTCGTGCAGAGCCTCGGCCCATGCGAGGTCGCTACATGGACCCGTCTCCAATAATTTATTGTATCTCGCTACTGCGTCGTCCAACTGGGACATTCTTAATCGTCAGCCTGTACTCTAAGTGAGTATCCCACACAAGCGCGCAAAACGATAGGTTTTGGTCCCAATAGTTCCCGGTAAATTGCTGAAACTGATAGCATTAACCTACTGATATGGTTTTTTGCACGGTTGCGCCGGCAGGCCGAAAATCAGCGAAAAGCGGATAAAACGGTCGGCAAACGAATCACTCCATCACGGTCACGGCTCCGATCGGGGCCGCGACCGTTAAGCAGCAATCACATACTGCCGTGCGATCTGCGCTCGGATGCACAAGGCAAAGCCTAATGCTACCCGGCTACTTCGATTCCTTGGCGAGCTTGACGCGCGCGGCGTCCAGCTTCCTGCTTACCTTCGCGACATCTTCGGGTTCGCTGTCGATCCCCGCCGCCGAATGGAAGTCTTTCAGCGACGCCTGCCACTGCGTAATCGCTTCCTTGAACTTGCCCAACTTGAAGTACACATCACCCAGGTGGTCGTGCACCGTGGGGTCATCGACGATGCGGTCGAGGGCGCGCGTCAGCAACCCCTCGGCCTCCTCGAACTTGCCTTGCTGGTAGTAAGCCCAACCCAGGCTGTCCAGGTAGGCGCCATTCTCCGGGTCGCCCTCCAGCGCCTTCTTGATCATCTCGGTGGCTTCTGCCACCCGCAACTTGTGGTCCACCAGCATAAAGCCCAAATAGTTCAACGCGCCGGAATGCTCGGGATTGGAAGCCAGCACTTTACGGAATTCGGCTTCGGCCGGCTCCACCTTCTTCTGGCGTTCGAACATCGCGCCGCGCATAAAGTAAACGCTTTCCTTCTCTTTGGAGGTGGCCGCCACCTTCTCGGCTTCGTCGAGCACTTTGGCCTCTTCGCCGAAGATCTTACCCTTCTCATACACCGAAGCCAGCGTCAGCAGTGTGGGAATATCTCCCTTGCCTTTGATGCGGGCGCGGAGTTCAGCAACGGCTGCATCCACTTCCTTGCGCGCGCCATCGGCGTTTTTCGCCGTCCGGTACGTGTCGATGATCTGTAGCGAGATGGCGGGACTGTTTTCCTTGTTCAGCGTGGCGGCCTTGCGGAATGCGTCAATCGACTCGTTGTACTGTCCCGCCGCGCGATACAGGCTGGCCAGCTCCTCCAAGAGTTGACCGCGCGCCGCGCTTTCGGCGGCGGAGTATTTCGGGCGGGTCGTCTCGTCCACCAACCCCTTCAACAGGCCGATGGCCTCTGTGTGCTTTCCCTGCGCTTCCAGCAGGCGGACCTCTTCGTACCGCACTTCCATGTCCCCGGGATTGAGCGCTTTCGCCTTCTTCAGCGCTTCCGCCGCTTTGACGAAATCGCGCTTCACCCGGTAGATCTCGGCAATGCGCAGCTTGGGCTGCGGGTTGGAAGGGTCTTCGCTGGAGAGCCCCTCGAAAATGCGCAAAGCCTCATCCACCCGGTCGCTCAGCATCAGGTTGTTGGCCAGACCGGCTTGCAGACGCGCGTTGTCGGGCGCCATTTCGAGCGCTCGCTTCAACGCATCGGCGGCGTTCTTGTAGTCGTGCATCTCCTGGTAGGCCGTCCCCAGTGCGCTCAGCGTGCGTTCGTTGGGGTTCTTATCCGCTGCCAGTTTGAGCTTCTCGATGGCGCGCTTGTTGTCCCCCAGGTCGGAGTACAACATGGCCAGGCCAGTCAGCGCTTCTTCGTTATCGGGTTCCGCCACCAACGCCTGGTTATAGGCCTTCTCGGCATCCACGGAATTGTTGGACACGCGATGCAGACGCCCCAACGCCACCCAACTCTCGGCGTCCTTTGGTTCCTTCTGGGTCACCTTCTGCAACTGCTCGATCGCCTTGCGCAGGTAGTCTTCGTTGATGCGATTGTCATGCGTGCTGATCATCTTCATGTAGATGCGGCCCAACATGCGGCGCGCATTGACGTTGTCCGGATTCAGCTTCAGCATCTCTTCCGCCTGCGTGACGGCATCGCCCAGGTGATTGGTCTGAATGTACAGATCCGTCAGCTCTTCAAAGACCAGGCTCGCACCGGGATCCAGTTTGAGTGCTTCCTGATAGTGCTGGATGGCCTTGGTCAGGTAATCCGGCTTGTTGCCGTACGCCTGAGCCAACTCCGCGTATACCCGGCCCATCGCGAAGTTGTAGTATGCGCCGGCTTTGTTGTCCGGCGTCTTCGGGGTTTCGACCGGGGTTTGCCCGAACATCAGGCAACCCAGCGAAACGGCGAGCAGCAGCGCTTTGGCGGAACGAATCATGAACCTACTCTCTTTTCGGCCGCGCGGCATCCCCGCCCAGGCTCGGAAATCATATTTTTATTGTATAACGGGGTTTGACCGCAAATTTTCCACACTACATAAAGCCAGACGCGAGCGACAGACCGTTGGTTGCAGTTGCCGGTCCTACCGGGTCTGGAAAGAGCGATCTGGCGCTTCTGATTGCCGAACAGTTCGACGGAGAAATCGTCAACTGCGACTCTTTGCAAGTCTACCGCCACTTCGATATCGGCACGGCCAAACTGCCACTCGCCGAGCGCCGCGGTATTCCCCATCATCTGATCGATATCCTGGAGCCGGATCAACTCTTCACCGCCGGCGAATACGCACGCCTGGCGGGCGCCGCCATCGCGGAAATATCCGGCCGCGGCCGGCTTCCGATTCTCGCCGGAGGCACCGGCTTCTACCTGCGCGCCCTGCTCGAAGGCCTTTTTGAAGGACCGGCCCGCGACCAGCCGCTGCGCGACCGCTTGAGCGCTCGCGAGGCCCGCCGTACCGGATCGCTCCACCGCCTGCTTAGAAGATTCGATTCCGCCGCGGCCCGGAAGATTCACGCCAATGACATCCCCAAGGTCACTCGCGCGCTAGAAATCTGTCTGCTGACTCGCCAGCCCGTCAGCCGGCTCTTCGAGCAGGGACGCGACGCTTTGCGCGGGTATCGCACGCTCAAACTCGGGCTGCTGCCTGATCGCGAGGCACTCCATCCCCGGCTGGATGCGCGCTGCGCCTGGATGTTCGAGCATGGACTGGTGGAAGAGGTGCGGGGCATTCTGGCGCTCGGCTTCCAGCCCGCGTGCAAGCCGTTCGAATCCCACGGCTACAAACAGGCGATGCAGCTTATCCAAGGCGAGATCAGCCCGCGCGATGCGGTTTTCTACGCGCAACGCAACACGCGGCACTATGCCAAGCGCCAGATCACCTGGTTTCGCAGGGAGCGCGAACTCCAATGGCTGAAAGGGTTCGGTGATGCAATAGACATTCGCCAGGCCGCGCTGCTGCGCGTTGCGGAATTTCTTTCGCCCTCCGCCTGACAACCAGCGGAACCTTTTGCGATTTCGTTCGTATCATTCTCTGTCAGCAAGATCTTGCCAAACCAAGTAACAACCATTTAGCCCATTGCCGCCGGCTGCTAGAGCAAGCGGCATATAGCACAACGAACAGAGAGGATGACAAAATGACGATGAGGATAGTTCTGCCCTTTTTGCTGGTGGGCGGTCTCGCAGTAGCCGGTGCGCGCTCCTATAGCGTGAGTCTGACCAAGCCGAACATGATCGGCACTACCGAGCTGAAGCCTGGCGACTATAAGATCGAGGTGGACGGCGACAAGGCGGTACTCAGTCAGGGTAAAGTGAAAACCGAAAGCCCGGTCAAGGTGGAGGAAAACGGCACCAAGTTCGACAGCACGGCGGTGCGGTACGTCAACGGCGCCGACGGCAAACTGCACATCCAGGAGATCCGCATCGGCGGTACCCGGACCAAGCTGGTGTTTGCCGCGGCCGACGCCCTCGTCGGCTCGCGGTGACGCCAGCGCTTGATCCTTAGCGAGACGCGGGTCCAGGGCGGACCCGCGCGTACCATTGCTCCTGCTTAGCTACTACGCTTCGCAGGGACGGGCGTCCCCGTCTTTTGTGTCAA
>JANYJN010000588.1 GCA_025358475.1 Candidatus Solibacter sp. | reverse complement strand
TTTCGCGCGAACGCCGTCGGAGCAACTGCCCCGACTACGTTTCACGCCTGGGTCGACATCGCGCCAACGCCAGTATCGGTTGTGCCATCGTCGGCGCCGCAAAACCCACCGCTGACTCAATCCTTTACGTGGACCGTGTCGAGCCCGGCCGGACGAAGCAATCTGTCTCACGTCTTCGCCCTCTTTAACAGCACGTCTTTGACTGCAAATGCCTGCTACATCCATTACGACGCTTCTTCCAACCTGGTCTATCTAGCCGACAACGCGAGCACCACGTGGCTGGGCGGGTTCGCCCCGTCGAGTTCCGGAAGCATCGGCAACTCCCAATGTACGATTGCGGGCACCAATTCGTCGCCTAATCCCACGGGTTCGGGCACGCAGCTCGGCTTGGCCGTGAATGTCACTTTTAATGCAGCGTCATTTTCAGGGACCAAGAACGAGTACTTGTACGCTCTCGATGGCTCCGGTGTGACCACCGGATGGCAGCAGATGGGGACATGGACGGTTCCGGCACCGCCCGCGCCCGATTTTACCTTCACGACGCCGATGGATACCTATTACGTGCAGACGGGAGTTTACTCGTACCCGTCCTATACCCTGACCATCACCCCACAAAACGGCTTCAACAGCCCGGTGTCCTTCAGCGTGTCATGGCCAATGAATGGCTGCGGGTATCCCTCCTACAACCCGTTCACGGTCACCGGACCACCCTGGACAACCACGGTCTCCATGCAGTGCTACGAAACACTTCAGAATGGCTACTGGACCCAGGTGACGGCATCTGGCGGAGGTAGATCGCACACGCTCAATCTGTACCTCTACGTGTCTCCAGGTCAACAATACTTCCTCACGACGGCAGTCAGCCCCTCGGGCGCTGGGAACATCTCACCCGGAAGCGGCTGGTACAATAACGGCACGCAGGTGATGGTCACGGCGGCTGCGAATGCAGGGTACCAGTTCACCGGCTTCAGTGGCTCATTAACGGGCGGGTCGCCGGGCTACGTGATCATGAACGCCAACAAGAGCGTGACGGCAAACTTCACGCAGACCTCCACCTACTATACGCTGACCACAAGCGTCAGCCCATCGGGCGGAGGGAGCGTCACCCCGTCGTGCCCGAGCGGCTGCTCGTACACCAGCGGCTCCCAGGTCACAATGACCGCCACACCAGCAAGCGGCTATCAATTCAGCGGGTGGACCGGGACGGTGAACAGCAGTTCCAATCCACTCACGATCTCAATGAACAGCGCGAAGACCGAGACGGCAGCCTTTACGCCCATCGCGTCACCAGATTTTTCCATCTCGCCTGTCACGCCCATAACCGTCGCGGCAGGGACAACCGGCAGTGTCCTGGCCACAATCAGTCCCGTGAACGGCTTCTCAGCGGCGGTCAATTTCAGCTATGATCCGACTGTGTGGCCCGGATGGCTCGCGGTAAGTTTCTCCCCGTACACCGTCGGTTCTGGATCATGGTCATCAACGATCACGCTGAACCTAGTGACCGACGCACCAGGCGGAACATATACGTTTCCTATAGTAGCGTCCGATGGTACCGTTCAGAGGAGCGCCAACATAACGCTGACGGTTCAGGCAAGTCAGCCCGGCGACGGAAAATGGCACCCTCAAGAGGCCGGATGTACGCCTGAAGTTTACGGAATCTCGCATATAGAGTACGATTCAGACACCGACGGTAAAGTGAGGACCGCCTCAATAACCGCGGTGAACTACTGCGCGGCGGCATACTACAACCCGGCGGTCGTGGGATACGTTTATGCGGGCAGTGCAGGGGATCCTATCAGCACCTCGTACGCCGGATGGCAAGAGAATGACGACCAGGGCTGGAAGACAATTACCATCGTTGATCCTGTCACTGGTGAAGTCGTGGGATCCGAGGATGTCTATGCTGTAATGGTGGCCTTCAATGGTCCTCCCCAAAATGGCTACGATTACACCTGCGGGTCCGACCACTACGTTATCGCGCAAATACTCACGGGGTACTACTGGGATTCCTATGGCGATCCGGTCTACTACGACCCACTCGGCTATAGCCTTCTTCCTTCCAGCAGCAGCGGTGGCGGGTCGGACATCACCGACCCGTTCGGCGGCCCTGGCTACGAGTCGGAGTACCTGTACTACGAGTTCATCTACCTGGGCAGCACTTCGGTCACAATACATACATCGGATCTTTCGCCCGTGATCGACTCGATCACTCCTTCGTCTGCCGATCCAGGTACTTCCACGCCCGTTACAATAACAGGATCGAACTACGGCACCAACCCCGCCATACAGTTCTCCGGAGATGGCCTCGTGACGGCTACTGTGGACTACTCGCGGTCCACCGACACAACCATCTATGCGACCATAAATGTGGACGCCAATGCCACCCTTGGCGACCGGACCGTGACCGTGGTCTCGACGGGAGCGAGCGGCCTCGGATTTCTGCCCGGGCCCGACAAGACCCCCGCGAGCAATCCGAAAACCTTCACCGTGACGGGTTCCTCGTGTACGGTAACGATTGCCAACAACGACGCCAAATATTCGCTTGGGGCCGATTATCTGACTGCAACGATCCCGCTTCGAGCGGAATCCACGTGCGCGGGAACAGTCCAGTGGAGTTTCACGTACAACTATGCCACGACCGGGGGAAAGGGGACCACCAAGAGGCAAGATCCCAATCCGGTTAATACTCCGCTACGAAGTCCAAGCGATTCAACCACATATTCGTACACGACGCCGCGTGGCATGGGTGGCCGCGTGGATGCGACCCTCACTATCACGCTCAACTCCGGCGCTACTACAAAGCAGGGTGCGACTTTCTATGTCGAAGGCACTACAGCGCTTTCAAAGAGCACGATAAGCACCCGACTCACACAACTCTATTCGGGAGGTTATCCCCAACTGATGACGGGTATTTCGGGCGTGGAGACCGGAGGAAATTGGAGGCAGTTCGGAATAAAGTGCAGTTCTCTTGGTTCCTTTACTCTCTTCGGCAAATCCGGCCAGTGGCCCACCGAGAGCTGTGGCGTTGGGTACTACGTTGGGCTGATGCAGATACCCGCAAGCATGACTGACGGTTATGACTGGGAGCAAAACACACAGGATGGCGTTAACGTCTTCGTGAACGAGAAACTGGTCAAAGCGCGCCAGCAGGAAGACTGCTTGCGGCGGGCACACACGAGACTTCCGGTGCTGACACAGCAACAGTCGGAACAAGATGCGCTCGTTTGGTACGGACCACCGAGTACCGTCGCCCAAAAGACGGTTGACGGCAGTTGTAAGCTCGCCTATTGGATACCAAATACTAACCGCACCGGCTGGATGAAAAATCCAAATGCGGCAATTACGTGGTATACGGATCTCGTGATATCGTGTGCGCAAGGTGGTCGTTGCACAAGGTAACTTTGGAGGTGCTATGAAAACAGCTATTTTTGTTTGCCTAGTCTTGTCAGTCGGCCTCGGTTGGTGCCAATCGCCGTACGATCAAACTGGCTTCGATCACAAATCGGCAGACTCTGGCGTACCGTTCGCGTGGCCCTCCACATGGGCTGACGTCTCCAGCTTGACGATAAGCAGAGAAGAGATGTTGCGCTTCCTTACGGCTCTGGATCGCAACGACCCGCCTGATGCGATCCAGAGCTTCCGTTTTGTGCCACTTGAGAAGGATAAGTTCTACTTGGTCGCAGATACGGATGCATCGGGAAACGACCTGTTTGGCACTCTTGAGATTGTGCGATGTGAAGGAGCGGCGTGTATTGTGTGCACACAACTCACCGAGGCAGAGGACTTGGACACCGATATCGTCGATATGAATGGGGACGGTGTTTTCGAGGTGGTCACGAAACAGTCGGCAGACTACCACACCCGTAGCGACTGGGGAAGGCCTCCCTTTGTTTACTCGATCCGTTCAGTGCTGAATGGTAAGCTCGTGGACATAACCAGCAAGTACCCTGATTACTTCAAGAGCCACATTTTCCCCCGGATGGAGGCTGATCGCAAGACGATCGAAGCAATGATCGCAAATATGGACAGACCCCAGCCAGTCCACCTAAGTGACCTGGACGGCAACAAGAGATTGTCCTCGGACGAAGAGCAAAACGGCCGTCAGGCCGCTTTGGCGAATGATCGTTGGAAGCTCAAGGCAACGGTCGAACTGCAGTATGTCCAGGACGATTACCATCGTAGGATCCTCGGCGAGAAAGCCGCCGGGTTGGAGAACGCATTGAAGTGGGCGAAATCCGATGATGAGGGGCTAAGAGCATTCGGCGTTAAGGCACTGGAACCAATCGACAGTCCGACGGCAGCCTCAGAGCTATTGCGGATAGCAAATTCGAAGGACTCCTCACTTGCGGAGGACGCCCGCAACGCGCTAAACAGGCGCACTCAGGCTCGGCTGGCGCCTCCGCCGACAGGTGGAGTCGCGAAATGATCAAGGAGAAAGCTGTGCGTCTGATCTTGCCGGTGCTGGTCATCGCGCCATTCCTTTCTTCGGGGCTATACGCCCAGGCCACCGGTGTCCCGAGTAGCGCGCCCGCGGGGGCATCGACATCGGCACCGGTTAATGTCCTGTACTGGGCCTTCTTTGGCCACGTAACTCGGCTTGATAACACGGCAGCGGCGCTTCAGCGAAACGCCACGGCTACTCCGGCTGGCACGAAGCTGGTCAATTTGACCAGCTACTACAAGCGCAAACTCCGTCTCACCGATGCCGAGGATACTGCTCTGCACAATGTCGCCGCAGTGTTTGATGCAGCGGTAAAGCAGAAGGACGAAGCGGCGAAAGCAGTGATCAAGAACTTCAGGGCCCAGCTCCGGTCGGCCAAATCGAATTCCGCAACCCCGAAGGTGCCGCAACAACTGATCCAACTCCAGGCCGAGCGGGACGCGATAATCACCGCCCATATTAATGTGCTGAAAACCCAAATGGGCCAGACGGGTTTCCAGAAGGTTGATACGTTTGTGAACGGTCCGTTCGCGATACGGGCTAGCACTCAGACCGTGGATCCGACAGTCGCCAAAGCGGCTGCCGAGGCTCGGCTTGTGAATGCTGGAGTCGGGAGCCAGAATTCAGACGCTGGAATGAAGCGACCGCCAATTGGCGGAACCCGTGTTCCGGCCGTGAAACACTGAACCCTCGGCCACACAGTTCAGGCAGCACGCGTAGGCCGTTCTATGCGGTCCCCTGCTCGCTAATCTCGACGACCTTAGTTTTCTGAGCCTTGATCGCGGCGCGGGCATTGCCGGTACGATTCCGTTGCGCCGCCAGCACCGCCGAGATCGGCGGCTTGCCGGTGTCGGAGGTCTCGGCACCTTTGGCACGCTTCTCCTCGGACGCGGCGGGTCAGTTCTTCCGGGCGTTGATGCTCACGATGGTGTAGTCGAGCGTCGCTGAAACTCTGGAGTGACCCGCGTATTTGACTGTCCGCGATGCGAATGCGGCCACTGCGGCAACATCGCCGGAAAGTCGGGTTACGCCGCCGTCTCCTTCCCGTCGATTGCGACCACCTTAGCCTTGTTCTGCTTGGCCTTCGGCGCCAGATGCTCGCGTTGGCGGGCGCTCGAACTGGGACTGCCGTCCTGCGGTGTTGCCTACGCCAACCCGTTCTGGATCGCGCGGGTCCGGGCGTAGCAAAGCGCGTCGCCTACTGGTTAGTTCCACTACCCATTGGTCTAGCCTGTCGATTTGTCCCGGGTCACGCGACATCCTGCTTGGTCATCTCAACCACCTTTGCCTTCCGTGCCGCCCGCGCGGTGCGCGCACGCGCGCGCTGCGCGGCCAGTTCGTCGGACGCCGGAGGCTGGCTGGCGACCGCCTTGTTCTTGCGCGCGGCCTTGGCGCGCTTGGCCTGTATTAGGCGCGTCAGGTCGTCCTGACGATTCAGTCCCACGAGCGTGTACTCCTCCGTAATGGCGGTGCTCGCGTGGCCTGCGATCTTGCTCGTCTCGATGCTGCTGCCGCCGACCTCCTGCCGCCACGTGATGTTGGCGCGCCGAAGGGAGTGCGGTCCAAAGCCGGGGAAGTCGAGGCCAGGGTCCTCCTTGGGAGCGCCGTCGGGCCGGATGGACCGCGCAGCCTCCTTGAGGGCTTTCCGGACGCCGGAGTCCCATCGGGGCGCGCCGAGATCTTCGTCCTGCGGGAATACCCAGTCGTTCGGTCCCTTGCGTCTGAGGCCCTCGATCCAATCCTTGTACCGCTCGGTCAAGCCGCCCAGCGTCAGCGTGCGCTTGCTCTTGGCGGTCTTGGGCACGTCGATGTCGCCCCGGCAGTGGCGTTGCTCGATCCGGACGATGCCCTTGTCCAGAACGACGTGCTTGATCATCAGGCCGGTGACTTCGGAGATGCGCGTCCCGGTGTCGAGGCACGTCTCGCAAATCAGGAGGTTTGGCTCCTCCAGCCGCGCCATGACCTGCGCGGTCTGCTCCGGCGAGAGGATGCGCTTCTCGAAGACCTCCCACTTCTTGGGGAGCTTGACCCACTGGATCGGGTTCGCGTACGAGCGCGGGATGATCTCCCACTCCGTAGCCTTTGTGATCACTCCGCTCATCGCGTTCCGGATGGCGCACATCGCGTGCCAGGACGTGCATTCCTCCTGGAGCCAGTCCATGATCGCCTTGGCTTTGAAATCCTTGAGGCGCGTGTCCTTCCACCTGGGCAGCATGTGGCTAAGGCACCAGTGGTACTTGACCTTCGTGGTGTGCGCAATGAGCGGTCTGCCCGCCGCGATCCGATCAACGTAATCCGTCTTCCACAACTCCGCTAGCGGGCCAAAGAGGATGTCGCCGGGTTCCGCAGCCTTGGCAGTGTCCTGGGCCAGGACCGCCGCCTCCGATTTCGTCGGCGCGGCGTTGATCTCTGCCATGAACTTGTCGCGCTCCTCGCACGCCTTCTTATGGCTCATCGGCTTGGCCTTGTCTCTGCTCGGGCCAAGCGTCTTGAACGGGCGCGTCGTCTTGACCGTGCCATCCGGCTGGATCTCATCGAGCCGGTAGCGGAAGAACCAATAATATGACCCGCGATCTTTCCTCTCGTGTACTTCCGGATGCTGCACTCTCGTCTTCAATTGCCTGCCTCCTGTCAACAGCGTCAGGAGGTTACCCTTGGTGGAGTCCATAAAGCAAGTCGCCTATCTTCAACGATTTACGCGCGGTCGCACGGCCTACAACGTGATGCCCAACGCTTCGCGCTGGCAGATGTGCAACTGCTCATATGCGCGGGTAATTCCCACGTAGAACAACCGGATCACGGAGTCCCGATCCACGCCGCCGCGCCCGTACTGCGCGTCCGCAGCCTGCGAGAGATCCGGAAACAGATACACCACGTCGGCCTGCCCGCCCTTGACGGAGTGGATCGTGCCGACGACCACCTTGGGCGTCTCCAGCAACGCGGACGGCCCCCGCCTGGCGGCGATATCGGCGGGATACTTCACGCGCTCTGCGAGGTCGCTGGTGACGCGCGCCCGCCACCAATCGAGCAGGCCACGATAGTCGCCCTCCCACGCCGCCATGAGCGAGTCGAACGCTGCCGGTTCGAATATCTCGTCCAGCCTGTCCATCGTGGCCGGTTTGCCGAGGTCCGCGTTCTTGAGCTTCGATTTGACGCCGTGGCGCAGGATGCCCTTGGCTTGCAGCACCTCTGCCCACTGCGCCAGATCGCCGTTCGTCCACGGGTGGTGCTCGCCGCCGAACGACGGATGCGCGACCAGCAGGGAGAGGATTCGGCTGGCGGTCGTGGTGCGCTTGCTGAACAGCCGGATCGGGTTCCAGAAGCCGTTGCTCTTGCGGTACGGATTGTGGAACGGGATACCGTTCTTCCGCAGCACCTGGATCAGCGGGCGAAGCATGAACGAGCAGGACGCCAGGAACATCACGGTCTTGCCCGCCGCGAGGTGCTTCTCTGCGTCCTTGAGGATGGCGCAATCGACGTGCTTGTACGTGTCGCGTTCGGTCAAGTACGCGCCGGCCGCATCGCGCGGCAGATACTCTTTGGCCTGGCGCCTGGTCACCGTCTTGATCAGGTTCTCTGCAAGCCGGTGGATGGCGCACGGCACACGGAAGGACTGCTTGAGGATGATCTTGTGGTCGTCCGGAATGTCCGGATCGAGGAACGCCTCCGGCGTGGCCCCGGTGAACGAATAGATGGTCTGGTCGTCGTCGCCTGCCACGATGAAGTATTCGGCGTGCCGCCCCCACCTGCGGACCAGCGATAATTGCATCCGGTTGAGGTCCTGCGCCTCGTCCGCGAAGATGACGGACGGGTTCTTCGGCGCGACTCGCACGTCGCGCAGGCACGTCTCGATCAGGTCGGTGAAGTCGAGGAGGCCGTTCTCCCGCTTGTACTCCGACCAGAGGGCTTCGAACTGGATCAACGTTGCTGGCCAGAGAGCCTTAGGGCGCATCAGTCCACGCACGCGCCCCAACTGCCCGAGCAATTCATCGCCGCCCTTCTCCTGGCCGTCGTCGTCCTCGTCCGACTCCTCGCCTTCGAGCTTCCCCTGCTGCTTCTGCTTCGTGATCGCCAGGGACGGGTGGTCCTTGTTCCACTCGTCCACATGGGCCTCCGCGATCTCCGGCCCGTTGAGAGCGTGCCAGCAATGCGAGTGGAGGGTGCCCACGCGATCCGCGGCAACGGGCAGGTCGCGGCCAGCCAACTCCGCGGCGGCGCCCCGCGAGAAGGAGGTGATCAGGATGTTCTC
>JANYJN010000552.1 GCA_025358475.1 Candidatus Solibacter sp. | reverse complement strand
CGTTGGAACCTGCGACCACTGAGGGCCGTCGCGGTGCACGGGCAATACTGTTGACACAGGCATGAGGAAGTAATGGGCGTGATACGGCCAAGTGGCTTCCGGCCTCAGCGGTCTATTTCGGATGGCAGTCATCGCAGTGCGGCCACACGTCCTTGTGAGACTTCCACCAGGCTCGTGCCGCGACCGTCTCAGGCGGTGGATAGCTGATTAGGCCCAGAGTCCGGGGTCCGAAGCTCACGCCGGCCAACTCCTGTATGGCTTCTGTTGCCGCCATGTCACTCATCATCTCTTCAAGGTACCCAGCAACCAAGGGCACATCAGCAGCAGCGCTTCCCAGCGCACCTAGAGCCTGAATGAGCCAAGCGCGGGTCTGCCCCGTGAAAGCAGAGATTTTCTCCCGTATGTAGGGCGCGGCGGCTTTGATGTTGAGCATTCGAAGGGCAAGAGAGGCTTGTTGAACCGCCGGTGGTTCCTTCTCGGTGGCGAACATGGCCAGCAATGAATCGGACGCATTCCCGATTCGAAGGTCTCCTAGGGCTCGAGCTGCATTGGCTCGAACCAGTGGGTCGAAGTCCTTGAGTGAGGCCTTAAGAAATGGAGCACAAGGCGTGTAACGGAGAGTCGCCATTCCGCGCATGGCCATCCAGCGAGTGTCGGAGTTCGTTGTGGATACTGCGAGTCGGAGCAACGATGGGCCCGCCCCCGCATCCTTATTGGTATTGGTCACGGTGAGGAGCAAGTGCTCTTTCGCGGAGAGATCATGCTCGTTGTCAAACCGAAGTAACAGAGTCGCGGTCGACTCTGACCGTTGAGCGAGGACAGATGGTGCCAGAGGGGTCATCAGCACGACCACCGCGATTGTCCGACTGCTCAACATCACACCTGATTGTACTGTGCAGGGAGACGTTCACGGGGAACATGACCGCGTAATCGCCATGTCGTACTTCCGCCGCAAATTGTCTCCAAACAACCGTTGTGGGCGACATCTCCTGCTGGGTCGCCAAGGATGTGCCGGTAGCGGTCATGCCCGCTCGATTGCAGGCTGCCCGCCATGCGATAATCGGAGTTCCCATGAAAGCACGTGTATTCGTAACTCCGAAATCCACCGTCCTCGACCCGCAGGGCCAGGCGGTCTGCGCGGCGCTCCACGGCCTCGGGTTCGCTGGGATCGCCGAAGTTCGTCAGGGCAAGTTCTTCGAAATCGCGCTCTCTAGCGGCGCCACGCGCAAGCAGGCGCAAATCGACGTCGAAACCATCGCGCACGAAGTACTGGCCAATCCGGTGATCGAAGAGTATCGCGTCGAAATTCTGGATTGACGCGGCGGCGCGCGCCGGCTCCCTTGTTGTAGCCACTATAATGAAGAAATTATGTGTGGCATTGTAGGTTACATCGGTACTCACCGGGCCGTCCCGGTTATTCTGGAGGGCCTGAAGCGCCTGGAATACCGGGGATACGATTCCGCGGGCCTCGCGGTTTATTGCGATGACGGGCAACTCGCCGTCCGCCGCGCCCAGGGCAAGCTGCGCAACCTCGAAGCCGCCATCCGCATGAACCCCATCGATGGCTCCTTCGGCATCGGCCACACGCGCTGGGCCACCCACGGCCGCCCGACGGAGGAAAACGCCCACCCGCACCGCGACTGCACAGGCGACATCGTCGTGGTGCACAATGGCATCGTCGAGAACTACCTGGCACTCAAGCAGCAGCTCCAGCACGAAGGCCACGTCTTCAAGACCGAGACCGACACCGAAATCATTGCCCACCTGGTGGAGAAGTACTTCCAAGGCAACCTGGAAGAAGCCGTGCGCGCCGCCATTAAGGAACTCACCGGCGTCTTTGCCCTCGCCGCGATCGCGCGCACCGATCCGTACAAGATTGTCGCCGCGCGCTTCGGCCCGCCCGTCGTAATCGGCATCGGCGACAACGAGTACTTCGTCGCCAGCGACGTCCCCGCCATCCTCTCCCACACCCAGGACATGATTTTCCTGGCCGATGGCGATATGGCAGTCCTCACGCCCGATGGCGTAGCGCTCTGCGATTTCGAGGGACGCAGCGTGCACCGTGAGGTGGCCCGCATCTTGTGGAACCCCATCGAGGCGGAGAAGGGCGGCTACCAGCACTTCATGCTCAAGGAAATTTTTGAGCAGCCCCGCGCCGTCCGCGATACCACCCTCGGCCGCGTCGGCCAGGAGACCGGCCGCATCTTCCTCGATGAGATGGAGATCACCCCCGCCGAGTTCGCCGGCTTCAAGCAGGTGAAGATTATCGCCTGCGGCACCAGTTGGCACGCCGCGCTATCCGGCAAGTTCATGATCGAGAAGCTGGCGCGCATCCCGTGCGAAGTGGATTATGGCAGCGAGTTTCGGTACCGCGACCCCATCGTCGTCCCCGGCACCCTGACCATCGTGATCTCGCAATCCGGCGAGACGGCCGACACACTGGCAGCCCAGCGCGAAGCCAAGCGCAAAGGATCGCGCACCCTCGCCATCTGCAACGTGGTGGGCTCCATGGTTACGCGGGAGGCTGCCGGCACCATCTATACTCATGCCGGTCCCGAAATAGGCGTTGCCTCCACCAAGGCCTTCACCTGCCAGTTGACGGCCCTGTTCATCCTCGCCATGTACCTTGGCCAGGCTAACGGAAGCCTGGGCGAGGAAGAGTCGCGCGCTCTGGTGCAGGAACTGGTGCACCTGCCCGGAAAGCTCGAAATCGTGCTCTCTCAGGACCACCTGTACGAAGTCCTCGGCAAGGAACTGCACCGGTCCACCGACTTTCTTTTCCTGGGCCGCGGTGTGCACTTTCCCATCGCGCTCGAAGGCGCCCTCAAGCTGAAGGAGATTTCCTACATCCACGCCGAAGGCTATCCGGCCGGCGAGATGAAGCACGGCCCCAATGCCTTGATCGATGAGAAGCTGCCGGTGGTTGTGCTGGCCACCCATGATTCCAGCAGCGCGGAGAGCTGCCTGCTCTACGACAAGACGCTGTCCAACATCCAGGAAGTGAAGGCGCGCGACGGCATCGTGCTGGCCATCGTCACGCAGGGCGACGACAAGGTCCACAAGATCGCGGACCATGTCATCGAAATCCCCAGCTCGTCGGAACTGTTGACGCCCATCCTCGCCATCGTGCCCTTGCAGTTGTTGGCCTATCACATCGCGGTGCGCCGCGGTTGCGACGTGGATCAGCCGCGCAATCTGGCCAAGAGCGTCACCGTGGAATAGGCGGCATAGGTTCGCCCC
>JANYJN010000544.1 GCA_025358475.1 Candidatus Solibacter sp. | reverse complement strand
CCTTTCAGGTTGCCACGTCATCCTTGCCGGCGTTCCTCGAAGAATGCCGGTACGAGTACGGCATGGCCCACCGCCAGGTTCGATGGCATGAGAGAGTCAGACCGCCGAAGCGTCGCGGGCATTCTTCATAAGTGGTGGGGCGGACGCCTTCGTCCGCGGCCGGCCCCATGGCCGGCTTCCCGGCAGTGGCAACGACCTACTTGCCGCCCTTCCACTCCGGGAGACGTCCCGGAGTGGGCGGTGCGCCGGCCGCGTCGAGTTGCTTATCGAGAGCCTTGATGTCGGTCTCGAAAAGTTTGCGCAGTTTGGGAATCTCCGCCGCCAGTTCCGCGCTCGCGATCTGGTATTGCTCCATCGCAGTCTTGGTTGGGCGGCCGGTGGTGCCGCGGGTGGGCGACGCGGCGGCTTGCACGCGGTCGGAGATGGAGGCGGGGACCCCCTCGTTGGTGGCGCGCCAGACGCGGTCGCCATTGAGCGCGATTTCGATCTGGTTGAGCTGCCTTTCCAGCTTCAAAGTATCTTCGCGAAGCTTGTACGGCAGCGACGGAGTGGCGTCGATGGCGCGGCGGATGGCGCTCAGCCGCGTGCCGGCTTCGGTCGCGGTCTGCGTGGTGGCGGTCAGGGCCTTCTGAAGTCTACCGAGCTTCTCCTGGAATTCAGCCATGGCCACGCGGTCTTCCTTCGTGGCCGGGCCTTCGGCCACCACTTCCAGGGCCTGAGTGCCGGGGAGCGGAGTGACGACGCCTTCCACGCGTTTGGCGAGAGAGACGGTGTACTTGCCCGGGACCACGAGGGCTCCGGTGCCGCCTCGGGCGCCGAACGCGGTCATCGCCTCTTCGTCGCCACCGCCGCCACCCGCTCCACCACCTGCTCCGCCACCTGCTCCACCACCCGCTCCGCCACGGCCACCGCCGCCGCGTCCGCCGCCGCCACCACCGATGGCGGCTACGGGGGCCGGAGGCAGCGCGATGCCCTGCGCGCGAAGATCCCAGGTAATGCGTTGCACTCCGCGGCCAGCCGGGGCGTCCATGCGGCGAATCACCTTACCGGTGGAATCCGCCATCGAAATGACGATTGCCGGCGCCTCTTCCCCGGCTTCGGCGCGCAGTTGCTCGGGCGTCGGATACGGGGGCGTTTCGCCGCGCCCAAAGGCCGCGCTGTCGAGGCGCTGCCGCTCGGCGCGTTTGGTGGTAAGCGCCTCCTTGAGGTGGTAAGTGATCTGCGCGCCCACCGGGGGGTTGGCCGCGGTGAAATGGGAAGCTCCAAGATCGCCGCCGCGGCTCTGCGGGATGAAGGAGAGTGCCGGCTTGGTGGGGAATAAAAAGCTATCCTTCCGCATGATCTCCGGCGTGGCGACGCGCAGCGGGCTGTAATCGTCCAGCACGTAGATGCTGCGGCCGAAGGTGCCGATCACCAGGTCATCCATCTGCTTCTGGATGGCGAGATCGCGCACCATGATGGTGGGCAGGCCGACGTTGAGCTTCATCCACTTTTCGCCGCCGAGGTTGGTCCAGTATAGGCCGAATTCGGTGCCCGCGAACAGCAGCCTGGCGTTGACGTGGTCTTCGGCGATGGCGTAGACGCCGCCGCGTTGGGGCAGGTTGCCGGAAATGGAGGTCCAGGTTTTGCCGCGGTCGGTGCTCTTGATCAGGTAGGGTTTGAAGTCGCCGTTCTGGTGGTTGTCGTAGGCCACGTAGACGGTGCCGGCATCGTGCTGCGAGGCCACGATGCGCTGCACGTAGGCGTCCTCGGGAACGCCGGCGGGCTGGTCGATTTTGCGCCAGTTCCTGCCGCCATCCTCGGTGACCTGCACCAGGCCATCGTCGGTGCCGGCGTAGATCAGCCCTTCCACCTTAGGCGATTCGGCTAGCGCACTGATGTTGTCATAGAGCGCGGTGGACACGTTCTTCTGGATGGCGTCAATGGGCCAGACCTTGCCCATCAGCGGAAGCTTGTTGCGATCCAACCCGCGAGTGAGGTCGCCGGAGACTTCCTTCCAGGAATCGCCGCGGTCGTCGGAGCGGTAGAGCATTTGCGCGCCGAAGTAGAGGCGGGTATGGGAGTGCGGGCTGACGATCAGCGGCGTGTCCCAGTTCCAGCGCAGCGCCGGGTCGCCCTTCTTGGGCTGCGGCTGGATGGAGACGCGCTCGCCCGTGCGCTTGTCGAAGCGCACCATGACGCCGTTCTGCATGTTGGCGTAGACGGTGTTGGGGTCCTTGGGATCCACGCGCGAGTAGAATCCGTCGCCACCCATGGTGACGAAGCAATCGGCGTTAGTCAGATTGGTGAACTTGTTTTTGGCGGGACAGCCGAAGCTGTTGTTGTCCTGCGTGCCGCCGTAGACGTGGTAGAAGGGCGCGTCCTCGCTCACGGTGACGTCGTACATCTGGGCGGTGGGCAGGTTGGGCTTGAAGTTCCAGGTGGCGGCGCGGTCGAAGGTTTCGTAGAGGCCACCGTCGCAGCCCACCAGGTAATGCTTGTTATTCTTCGGGTCCACCCAGATATCGTGATTGTCGACGTGCTTGTCGCGGGTGCCCAGCGCGGTGACAGAGCGTCCGCCATCGTCGCTCACCATGATGTTGACGCTCATGATGTAGATACGGTCGGAGTTGGCCGGATCCACCTGCACCTTGGAGTAATACTGGCCCTGCTGGTCGAAGGGGCCGCGCTTTTCCCAGGTGACGCCGTTGTCGAGCGAGCGGTAGGTGCCGCCGCGCGCTTCGGGCCCTTCCACCTGCGCGTAGACGATGCTGGGGTTGGCGGGCGCCTGGTTGAGGCCGATGCGGCCCAGATCGCCGGTGGGGAAACCGCCGCGCACGGGGGTCCAGGTCTTGCCGGCGTCGATGGAGCGGTAGAGCGCGCTTTCCGGGCCGCCGTGGATCATGCCGAAATAGCGGCGCTGGCGCTGGTGGGAGGCGGCCAGCAGGATATCGGGATTGCGCGGGTCTATGATGACGTCGCTGCAGCCGGTGTAATCGCCCACTTTGATGAGGCTGGCGGACCAGGTCTTACCGCCGTCGTTTGTCTTATACAGGCCGCGTTCGCCGCCGCCCTTCCACAAGGGACCGGGGGCGGCCACGTACACCACGTTGGAATCGCGCGGGTCCACCACGATGCGGGCGATGTGCTCGGTGAGCTTCAGCCCCACGTTGTGGAAAGAGAGCCCGCCGTCCTCGCTTTTATAGACGCCGTCGCCGTAGGAGACGCTGCGCTGGTTATTGTTCTCGCCGGTACCCACCCAGACGATGGAGGGGTTCTTGGGGTCGATGGTAATCCAGCCGATGGAGTAGGAACCGTAGTTGTCGAAGACCGGGGTCCAGGTGGTGCCGTTGTTGGTGGTGGCGAAGATATTTCCGGAGGCCAGGGCAATCAGGTAGTGGTTGGAATCGTCCGGGAAGACGGCGATCTGGGAGATGCGCCCGGAGATGAACGCCGGGCCGATCTGGCGGGCACGGAGGGAAGAGAAAGTAGATTCGTCGATGGGCTCGCCAGAACCCGGCCCACCACGGCCATTGGGGACGGCTGCGGGCGGTTCATCCTGCGAGAAGGCGGACAGGGAAAGACACAAAAGGAGCGGAAATAGCCTCATGGACGGGAGTATAACGCGTGGCGGGGCTGTCCCCAGGGTTGGGTGCTTGAGGGCTTGCGGGATTTGGGAGGATAGGCGGCTTGTATGGGAATCTCACCCGGCAGGCAGCTCGAACCAGGATTACGGTTCGACCTTGTGGCCAGTGTGTAGGTCTTTTGGCGTAGGGCGGGCGCTAATGCGGTGACTGTCGAGTTGTTCAAGACCACGCCGGGACGGGGAACTACCAAAAGCCGGCCAATCTCCGCGAGGGGCTCTCGCGGAAGGCGAGTTGGCATGTTGTGAAAGCTGCTGCGCACCGCTCCTAAGCGGCTGCAGACCGCGGTTGGACTGCTTTTTCGATTTCTCGTAGCCGGGTTCGCCGGGCGATGCGGAGGTCGTATTCGAGTTGAAGGCCGAGCCAGAATTCGGCCGAAGTCCCAAGGTATCGCGCCAGGCGCAAGGCGGTATCGGCTGTGATTCCCCGGCGGCCGCGCGCGACATCATTGAGACGCGTTGCCGTGATACCTAGTGCTTTGGCGAGTTGGTTAACGCTCATGCCCAGCGGTTCGAGAACGTCCTCGCGTATAGTTTCGCCGGGATGGGGAACTGGTATTAGATTAGCCATAACTTGTTACTCCTAATGGTAGTCGGTAATCTCCACGTCGCAGGCGTCTCCATCCTTCCAGACGAAACAGATGCGGTACTGGTCGTTGATTCGGATGCTATGTTGCCCTTTCCTGGTGCCTTTCAGGGCTTCTAATCGGTTGCCGGGAATCGCTGTCAAATCGAGAAGAGATCTCGCTTGGTTCAGATGGATGAGCTTACGGAGCGCTGTCCTTTCGATGGACCGAAACCGCTTCGAAGGTAGCTGCTGAAATATCCTTTCGGCTTCGGCATCGCGAAAAGACTCGATCATAACTTTATCGTATATCGGTATTCGGTAAAGTACAAGGCGAACGATTCAAGCCTCGACAGGTTTGTAGCATCGCCCATACTCCCCGGCAGTCGTCAGCGCCGGGGACCCAGTCGGAGGATGAAAGGTCCACTCCACCACCGCGGCAGGTGGGAAGGCGGGGACGGACCTCCCACAAGCGTCTGGCCACGTCAGGACCGCGCCCGGACGCACAAGGCGAAGCCTTATGCCACTTCCTTGTAGAGCATGGTGGATTCCTGCGAGACCAGGCCGAGATGGTAGCGGATTGCGACCTCGAAGGTGCTGAGCGAGGCGCGGGTCAGCAACCAGGCGGCGGCGGCAGCAAGCAGGGTGGCGGCGAGGACCAGCGGGCGGGAATGAAAAAGCAGGTAGTGCTGGAGCGCGACCATGATGGCGATGAACACTCCGCCGGCCATCATCAGGGGTAGCACGACTATGCCGCGCGAGGTGTCCACGGGTTTGCCGAAGGGGACGCCTTCCACCAGGCGCAACTCCACCGCGAGGTAAACCGAGGCGATGGCGAGACTGAACGCGATGAACAGCAGGGCGTCGGACGGCCCCCAATTCCAGGCAAGGAACCCAAGCACGATCAGGTTCGGGATCAGAATGGCCGCGGTCCACAGCAGCGCGTACACGCCGCGCACGAAGCCGCCGAAGGTGTTGCCCGGGACCGTGAGGAAGATCCAGGCACCCTTGTAGCCGCTGCCGTGGGCGAGGCCCGTGCAGACGATGAAGAGGATCGCGCCAAGAGCGTGCGGCAGGAAGTGCACCGCGGTAAAGCGGCCCGAGAAGGGCGTGGTGCGCAAGCCGCCGGCTATCGCCAGCAGGGACAGGATCGCGGTCGGAATCATGGGAATCAGCTGGCGGCGGAACTGCCAGTCCCGGAACATCGTGCGGCGGACATATTCGAAGCCGGCGCGGGCGGGTTGTCCGCCGTCGCGCCCTCCGGCCAGGCGGGCGATGGCGGCGGCCAGCGGAGTGCGGCGCGCGCGCCGCGCGGGGGCGTGCGAGGCCCCGTGCATGATGGCGGAAACGCGGACCAGGTAGTCGCCGGAGAGCGCGCGGAGACCGAAAATCACACTGAGCGCGGAGACTACGCCGAAGGCGATACCGATACTCCAGAGCATGGCGGGGTGGAATTGCAGACCCAGTGGTATGTGCACAGCTTGGCGGAGACTGCCGGATGCGGATACAAGGATTAAGACCACGGGTGCGGCGTCGGCGATCTGGCCGGCGTTTTTGAGGCGCGCGGCTGGGACGAAGCGGATCAGCCAGCCGAAGAAAGCGCAGCAGAACAGGGCCACCGTCAGGCCCAGTACACAGGCGGAGAAAAAGTGGAGCAGCGGGTAGCTCCAGCGGGCTCCTGGCAATAGGATTCCTCCTAATGCGGGAAGCAGATTCAGCGCGGGCACGAGGTAGCCAAGCACGCGCAGGAGATGGGTGAGCTTGGCCGCGGTGTAAGTGGCGCCGTTAATGGGTTGGTGCGCCAGAACCAAGCCTTCCACCGGGTTGACAAGGCTGTTAGCCGTTTCCGAGATGAGAACCATCAAAAGCAACATCGCGGTGATGCCGAGGAAAGTGGCGCAGTAGGTCCATACCGGAACAGCCAGCAGAACCTGAATTCCGGCCAACACGGCCGTGAACAGGCCGTATATGCCGGCTGCCATTCTCAGGCTGATGCCGTCGCCTCCCAGGTGACCGAGCATTTCGCGGTGATCCGTGAGTTCGCCGAACAAGTCGATCAGCAGCCAGTAACGATGGGGGTCGATGCCCAGGCGGCGGAGCGCGCCAGAGACGGCGGGGCCGCGCAGGTATCGCCGCACCGCCTCCCAGTAGACGTTCATGAGCGGAGCGCCTCGACGATGCGGCAGACGCCGGTATCGAGGCCGGCGGACCCGGTGAGGTTGCGGAAGACACTCTCCAGGGTGGATTCGTGGGTGGAAGCCTTCAGCGTTTCGGCGGAACCATCGGCGATCAGTGCGCCTTTGTGGATGATGAGGACGCGGTTGCAGATGCGCTCTACGACATCGAGGACGTGGGAGCTGTAGAGGATGGTCTTGCCGGCGGCGGCAAGAGCGGCGAGCAGGTCTTTGACCAGGATGGCGGCATTGACATCGAGGCCGGAAAGGGGCTCGTCGAGGAGGATGATGTCCGGGTTGTGCAGCAGGGCGGCGGCGATGAGGATCTTCTGCCGCATGCCTTTGGAATAGGCATCGAGGCGGACCACGCGGTCGCTGGTGAGACCGAAGCCTTCGAGGATGTCGCGGATGCGATTTTGCAGCGAGTCTTCGGAGACGTTGTGGAGGCGGCCGCAGAGTTCGAGGTATTCCTGCCCGGTGAGGCTATCGAAAAGAACGGCGGTTTCCGGAACGTAGCCGATGATCTGTTTGACGTCGACGGCCTTTTCGGGGAGGGGCAGGCCGGCGACTGCGATGGTTCCGGCGGTGGGGACCAGGATGCCGGTGATGAGCTTGATGGTGGTGCTCTTGCCCGCGCCGTTGGGTCCGAGGAGGCCTACTATTTCGCCTTGGTGCAGGGCGAAAGAGACGTTGTGCAGCACTTCGGTACGGTCGTAGCAGAAGACGACCTGTTGGAACTCGACGACAGTTTCCGGCAACGCGCGGGTCCTCCGGGAGGTGCTATTGTAGCGTGGCGCGCGGAGGGTGTTTGGTAGGGTGGCCCCGTTAACTGGGCGGTCCCCCGGCCGGCGCTCCATTTCGGGATTCGCCGCTTGGGGAAGACTGAGCGCGATATTCTCAGAGCGCTTTCCCAAGCGCGGGCAGAGGCGCCCGAATTTGTTATCCTTCGCTCAAGGCGGTCCTGTGACTTCTCGAAGGGCGTTGGGGCTGGTGGGATGCGGGTTGCTGGCGATGGGCGCGTTGTGCGCCTTCCAGAAGCCGTTTCGCGTCTACCCCTCGATGGAGGCTTACGACAATATTCCCCTGCCTCCGGACTGGCAGGAGAAGGCCGAATGGGTGCAGGCGCGGCTGATGTATCCGCAGCATCCCGACGCGCGATTCGCGCGCTTCCGTTTCGGACAACTGGACTGGCGCGAGGGGGGGACCAGTTGGACACAGGACTATCCGCGCGCGGACCGGCATTTCGCGCTGGCGCTGCGGCGGCTGACGCGCATTCACGTACGCAGCGTGGAGCAGCCGAGCAACCCCGATGACGTGGACGACTTCTTCAACTGGCCGTGGATGGTGGTGGGCGAGATGGGCGACTGGCAGCTCACCGGCGCGCAGGCGAAAACGTTGCGCGAGTACCTGCTGCGCGGCGGCTTCATTTATATGGACGATTTTTGGGGACCGGAGGAGTATGCACGGTTCGCCGAAAGCATGACACGCGTGTTCCCGGACCATCCGGTGGTGGAGATCGAAAATCAGGATGCGATCTTCCATGCCGTCTACGATCTGGACGACCGCTACCAGGTGCTGGGGCAGTGGTCGCTGCGCGGGGCCGGCGGGTGGATGGGACAGCGCGCGGCCGGGACCAAGGCGCACTGGATGGGGATCTACGACGATCACAATCGCCTGATGGTGGCCATGACTTTCAATAGCGATGTCGGGGACTCCTGGGAATGGGCGGACAGTCCGAGCTATCCCGAGAGATTCTCGGCGCTGGGGATCCGGCTCGGGGTGAACTTTGTGGTCTACTCGATGACGCACTGAGGGGCAGACCGCTCCCGACCCAGAGTACCCCCGGTGAAGCCGGAACCCGACAAGCCGGGTATTTTGACGCGGAGACGCGGAGAAAAGCAAATGCAAGAACAAACTCAAGTAAGGCGCGGGATTCGCCCCCTCCTTGAGTCGTACGGAGCCAGCGGAGAGCGCGGAGGATTACACCGTGCCGCCGCCGAGGAGCGAGGCGGCGGTAGGCGGGGCGGCGCCGCGCAGTTTGGGCGGCTCCGCGATCTCGGGAACCAGGTCGCCTTCGCCGGGGGCCAGAAACAAATTGGAATCGACGCCGTGCTGGCGCGTGTACAAATCGTAGTATCGGCCCTCCAGGGCGTAGAGGGATTGGTGGGTGCCGCGCTCCACGATGCGGCCCTCTTCCACCACCAGAATCTGCTCGGCGCGGCGGATGGTAGAGAGGCGATGCGCGATGACGAAAGTGGTGCGGCCTTTCATCAGGTAGGA
>JANYJN010000541.1 GCA_025358475.1 Candidatus Solibacter sp. | reverse complement strand
TCTTTTCAAAGTAGGCCAGGCCGCGCAAGCGCCGCAAGCCGCGCCCCAGGTGGGCGCCACCCGCAAGGTTCCGCAGTGGCTCTTCCTCACTCACCTCTTCAACGACGTGCTGCTGGCAGATTCCGCCGCCATGGGCGCCAGTGGCGCCAGCGTCAAGACCGGCTCCGCGCGGCGCGCCCTCTTCCTGGCCGCGGCAGTCTTGTGCCTCATCCTGACAATCGCTTTCACCGTCTCCTTCTTCAATAACCGCGCGCTTGAGACGGGGGCCCGCGACGCCGCCGTAGGCATCTCGTCCGCCGAATCTACCGGCCAGGACCTGGCTTCTTTGGACTCCCTCCGCAAACTCGAAACGCTTCGGCAGTCGCTCGAAACTCTGGTCGGATACCGCCGCGAAGGCGAGCCTTGGAGTTATCGTTGGGGCCTATACACCGGCGACGCCCTCTACCCCGAAGTCCGCCGCATCTACTTCGCCCGCTTCCGCCAACTGCTCTTCCTGCAAACGCAGAGCGCCATCCTGGAGAATCTGCGCGGCCTCCCCACAACCCCGGGCCCCGAATACGCGCCCACCTATGACGCCCTCAAGGCGTACCTCGTCACCACTTCGTACCACGATAAGAGCACCAAGCTCTTCCTGACTCCGGTGCTGACTAAATGGTGGGCTGGCAATCGCGGGCCCGACGCCGACCGCCTCGCCCTGGCACAGAAACAGTTCGATTTCTACGCGACCGAACTCGCCGCGGAGAACCCCTTCTCCAGGGACAACGACGCCTTCTCCATCGAGCACGCCCGCACCTATCTCAAGCAATTCGCCGGCGCCGAGCGCGTCTACGCCTTCATGCTGGCGGAGGCCGGCAAGAAGAATCCGCCCATCGATTACAACCGCCAGTTCCCCGGCGCCTCGCAGGTGGTGACGCAGCCGCACGTGGTCCCCGGTTCCTTCTCCAAAGGCGGCTTCGCCTTTATGAAGGATGCCATCGCCCACGCCGACCGCTACTTCAACGGCGAGCAATGGGTGCTGGGCGACCAGGTGGCGGGCAACATCGATCGCGCCGGTCTCGCGCAGGGTCTGCGCGACCGGTACTACTCGGACTTTGTCAAGCAGTGGCGGACTTACATCAAATCGGCCAGCGTGGTCCGCTATGCCGGCTTGAAAGATGCCACCACGAAACTCGCGCAGCTATCCGGCAACCAGTCGCCGCTGCTGGAGTTGTTCGCCCTGGCATCCACCAATACCGCCGTGGACGATCCCGCCGTGGCCAAAATATTCCAGCCCGTGCAGTCCGTCGTCCCTCCCGGCAGCACCGACCGCTACATCGCGGCGACCAACCAGAACTACATGACCGCCCTGGTCACCATCCAGACCTCGCTCGAAGGCATCGCCAACCAACCGGGCGTGCCCAACGACGCGGCGGCGGCGCAGACGGTCAACAATGCCACCCAGGCCAAGGTCAACACGCGGCAGATGGCGCAGGCGTTCAATATCGATACCGAAGGACATATCGAGAACAACGTCCAGAAGTTATTGGAAGACCCTATCACTTATCTGGACGCCCTGCTGCGCTCCATCGATACGCCGGAGATCAACTCAGGCGGTAAGTCGCTGTGCGGAGGCTTCCGTCCGGTGCTCAATAAGTACCCGTTCAATCCGGCCGCCACCAGCGAAGCCACCCTGGCCGATGTCAATGCGCTATTTCACAAACCAGACGGCCTGCTATGGACCTTCTATGAGCAGAAAATGCAGAAGGTGCTGATGCGCCAGGGCACGCAGTACGTGGCCAACCCGGCTTCCAAAGTGACGGTAAATCCGGCGTTCCTCGGGTTCTTCAATGCCGCCGCCGCCTTCGCCGAGACGCTCTACGCCGATGGCGCGCAGGACCCGCACTTCTCGTACTCCTTGAAACCCGAGACCACCGAGGGCGTGCAGATGGTGACGCTCCGCGTGGACGGCCAGTCGCTCAGCCACACAGCGGGGGCGGCGGCCGCGTTCCAAAAATTCACCTGGCACGGCAGCGGTACGCACGAAGCTCAGTTGAACGTGCGCTTTGGAACTCAAGACCTACAGTTCGCCAGCGGTGAAGGGCTGTGGGCGGCCTTCCATCTCTTCCAGAAGGCCAATCAATCCACCCCCACCGGCGCCGCGCAGTTACTCGAATGGATCACCAGTTCGGGCAAAGTCAGCGAGGCCATCAAGCTGCCCAGCGGCCGGCCGCTCACCGTGCGTCTGTATCTGGACTTGGGCGCCGCCCCGCCGCTCTTCCAGCGCGGCTATCTTTCGCGCATGACATGCGTGCAGGAAATCGTGAAGTAGGGGCGTGATTTATCGGAAGTCAGGGCTTTTCGCGGCCACAGAAAAACAGTTTGTGC
>JANYJN010000403.1 GCA_025358475.1 Candidatus Solibacter sp. | reverse complement strand
ACGACCGCCCGCGGAATTCGAATCGCAACTGGGACTAGGTCCGGGCTGGAAAGCGGTGGCGCCGTGGAAAGTCTGTAAAGACCGCGACCGACTCGTTCGATGTCACCGGTATCCCGAAGTGCATACAGCATCCGTGGGTGGATACCGAGCTGTATCGCCTTGCTGGTGCGTAGCATGCCGCCATGATTGGTGAAAACGCGGCGTGCTTTGGAAAGACCAGTATCCGTCGGCTGCATTGGATAGAACCCACGGATAGTATAACTGATGTCCGAGGAATCTATCCACCACAGCAGACATCACTTTGAAGAAGAAATAACAATTCATTCTTGCGATAGCGAGCCAGGCCGACTGTTTACACCCGGCGTCAAATTGCTGTCAACTGCCACTTTCTCATCGCCCACCTAATAGCTATTATTTTCAATCACTTACGAAATGGAGAACCGGTTGGAAAACCGTGTTTTCGGGGAGCCAACTCCTGTTTTGCTAAGTTTCTCTCGCTGTTGTAGTTGACGCCGCCCACCGTTCTCGCCGTCCTCGTATCCCAAACATTCCGTGGTATTTGCGTGCGGCGTGGCTTCTCCGGATCGAAGTAGTGCAAACCGGGGTGCGCTCTCAACCATGCTGGTTCGGAGCGTTGGCCTCTCTCAACCGCGCGAACTCTCCAGTTTCTCCGTTGACGCCTCCGCGTTGGTTGACAGCCCTGTTGAGAAAGGGCTCCCAGGTTGCGCGTCTTCGAACTCGCGGAGTCGCGGTTTTGTTTGTATCTCCAATGGTGTGACATTGGAAGTACGGAGGAAGAGGTGCCTGATGCGTAAGAAGCTCACCAAACACGGGAACAGCCTAGCGCTGGTGATTGACCGGCCCATTCTGGATCTACTGAAAATCGACACGGACACGCCGCTCGACATCAGCACGGATGGCACGCGACTCATCGTCGCTCCTGCCGCGGCGCCTCTCGCCCGTGGGAAGAAGTTCGACGCTGCGCAGGAGTGGGCCCACAGACGGTACGGCAAGGCTTTCGAGAAACTGGCCAAGTAAAGGAGCCGCCGGAACTCGCGTGGACCCACTGTTCCTTTCTCTCGATGAAGTGCTGGACATGCACCAGCAGCAGATTGACCGGTATGGTGGGTCATCCGGCATCCGTGATTCCGGAGGGCTGCAGTCGGCGCTTGCAACTCCTCAAGCCACCTTCGGTGGTGAATACCTTCACCCGTCCATCCCGGCCATGGCCGCCGCCTACCTGTTTTACATTTGCCAGAACCACGCCTTTATCGACGGCAACAAGCGAGTGGGGGCCAATGCGGCAATTACGTTCCTTCTGATGAACGATTGGGAACCAGATTTCGAGCCGGACGAACTGGTCGACATGCCCCGGCTCGATGCTCTGCAAAGCGACAAGGCAGTCCGGAATGACGGGCAGGAGGTCCTGAATCCGGTTCGAGGGTGCGCGAACGATCAGGATGGCGATTCGGCCTAACTTCAAATCCTGCTGGTACGGGATGTTCTTATCCAGCGTTAGCAGAACGTCGAATTGCGGTTCTGCCAATGACAGCAACTCACCGTTCTTCTTGCCAGCCCACCCACATTCGGCAACGGTTCGACACTCGTGTCCCTTCAGGTGACCGGCAAGTTTGCGCGGAAGGTTCTCATCAATGAGGACCTTCATCGCGAGTTGGTGAGGAGTGCTTTGGCTTCTTCCAGCGTCGCGATCGCAGCTTCTCTGCTAACCGAAGGGAAGTTGTCCAGGAATTCGTCCAGGGTATCGCCGGCTTTGAGGTAGTCGATGAGCGAGTCGACGGGAACGCGTGTTCCCCGGAAGCAAGGCGTGCCCCCCAGTATTTCCGGATCGCTGACGATCACAGACTCGCGTTCCATGAAGTACCTCCGGACCTCCAGTCTAGCAGGGTCCCCCGCGTGCGCTGCAGAGTGCATGAGGCAAAGAGCGGAGACGGCAGTTCCTTGCTCTTCGCCCGAATATCGCTTGACAGAATCTGCGAGTGACCGAGGCGTGTTATGACTCTTCTGATCGTGCTATGCGCAGCGTGCTTATGGCAGGTCTGCCTGCCGCAGGACGCGGCGGAACTCGCGGAAGGCCTGATCGAATGGCGGCAGGACGGCCATCTGGTTCGAGAGTCGCACGGAACAGATGGCCTTCAACCGTGCTTCCTTTTTGATTATTGCCTCCTGGATTACGTGTGACTGTTCGCGTGCGAGTGACGATCCTCGCGGTCGAACCCGAATTCGACGCCGCTGCTGTCTCTAACGGCGGCGTAAACCGGCTCCAATCGCTGGCGGATAGCCTCAAAGGGCATCGGCGCAAGCAGTGTAAAGGACGGGCGCGCTCCACGCGAGCGTATCGACGGGCCACCAGAGCGGTTCCTACGTGACCCGCAAGACGAAGGCCTGGCACGTGGCGCAGAAGCTTGCGGACATCATCAATACGGCGGGCGCTTCCGTCGCCGGCAGATTTGGTCCGGACCAGAGCGGCGTGATTCACGCGCAGGCGTGGGCTAGCGGCCCGAGCACCGGAGGCGTCACCCTGACGTTCGCCCTGCGGAAGGACCCTCGGGACAGCGGGGAGTGAACTGGAAGGCGGTGGCTGGCTCAAGCAGTGCGCCGATGTTCTGCGCGAGTGTAGCCACAAACACATCCCGGTGGCGAGACCACCTTCCCGGATACGGCAGATGAAGGAATTCACCTTGCCAACCCGCGTGGGAAGCGGCTTGCGTGACGTTAGTTTCAATGGAGCGGACCACCGTGAGGATCATCAAGGGGTCCAATCGGGCGATGGAGCGGGCCAGCGACGCTTCGCTGTTTCGGCAGGTCGCGCGCCGCGATTGCCGGTCAAGATGATCGACCGGGTCCGGACACAGATCGATCAGATAGCAGCCCATGACCTGAAACAGGGAAAGGAAACTCTGCTCGTTGACGGTGGGATCGATCGCGTGGAATGCGTCCCGCATCGCGCGATAGAGCCCCGAGTCCCTCCGGTAGAAGAATCTCCCCGAAGCGGGTGGAGCCTCGCCGATGAACAGCAAGCGCACGCGGCCAGGGCGGAATCGCCGCCGGAGGTCCTCCCGCCGGCGCCGGACAAGATCGTCACGAACAGGCATGCTCCGTTGCCGCTGTCCGACGGATTTCGACTGGTTGATTGACTTCAATCCGGCCACCTCGAATGACATCGCAATTCAAAGCGAGTTTCCCATCGAACCGCTTGACGATATCGCGCAGGACGTTCGGGTCATGAACGAGGGAGTCGGGATCGAAGGTGGTCATGATACATCGGGCGCGAAGATCCTGTATGGCAATCACCACGTCCCCGATGACAAGTTCGCCGCCGGGCCATTCCCGCTCCTCCATGCCGCTCACTCCTCCCACAATAATGTTGGGCCGGAGGCGCCGGCTGTCGCGGCCAAACGCTGCAATGGAGCCGTCCGTCGCCACCAAAAGCGGCAGGATGTCGAAGCGATCCAAACTATCGTCGCGGACCAGTCGCGCGCCCGGCCCGGCGATCTGCCGTACGGTTTCCAGAACGCTCGCATCGGTCCAAGGCAGGCCATCGACTAGCGGGTTGCCTTGCCCGTCCAGCGTTCCCCGGTGGCCGAGAAGACCAGGATGCGTTCGCGAAGTGATCGTGCGACCGTGAGCGTTTCGAACCTGGACGAGGCGGTCTCCGTCCATCCCAGCCGCAGTCAAGCGTGCACTCTGCAACTGTTCGCCGGCCATCGACTTCACCGGATATCTCCAGATCTCCGCAACGTACATGTCGTTCTCCTGTCTTCGGTCCGAATCAAAGAATGCGGCGTTCGCTGAAAGCAATGGGCGCGTCATTGATACTTGCCAGCCGCCGGCGCATCAGGCCTCCCTCATCGAACTCCCACAGCTCGTTGCCGTAAGAACGGTACCACTGACCCGTCTCATCGTGCCATTCATATTCGAAGCTCACCGCGATGCGGTTCTCGCGGAACCCCCAAAGTGTTTTCTTAAGACGGTAGTCCAGTTCCTTCGCCCACTTGCGGCGCAGCAGAGCCTTGATCTCTTCGCGCCCCCGCAGAAACTCCGCGCGGTTGCGCCATTCGGAGTCCACGGTGTAGGCAAGCGCGACTCGCTCGGGGTCCCGCGAATTCCAGGCGTCCTCGGCCATTTGCACTTTCTTGAGGGCGCTCTCCAGTGTAAACGGAGGCGCGATCGGTGGTGTGGGTGTCATCGTTGAATATTTCCTTTCGCGCGGAGCGTCGATCCCTAAGCGTCCAGCCGCACGGGGCCCCGCGCCCGTCCGACACACAACAAGCGGTAGCCCTGGGCCCTGAGAGCCGGGTCCAATCCCTCTTCGGTTTCCATTTCTACCTCGCCATCGAGCACCCGCGTGGCACAGGTGCCGCACTGCCCGACCCGGCAACTGCTGGGTATATCGATGCCGTGACTCTCCGCGCACGTGAGCAGCGAGTCCGCGGAAGAGCACTCATATTTGCCGCCGGATCTCACGAACTCCACCGGGTACGTCGCCCTCACGGCGCGGTCCGGATCCGGCGTGCCTATCGTGAAACGCTCTTGCCGGATCTGTTCGGCGCGCACGCCCAAGGACATCAGGATCTCCTTCACACTCCCCATGAATCCGGACGGCCCGCAAAGGAAGAACGTCTTCTGTCCGATCCCACCCAACTGCTCTTCGATCAGCGCTCGATTCACGCGGCCGCGCGGGCCGGGCCAGTCCGCACCTGGACTACTTGCAACTAGGGTGCAGCGGAATCTCGGCAAGCGTTTCTTCAGTCTGTCGAGTTCTTCCCGGAAGATCACATCGGTTTCCGTGCGGACGGCATAGAACATCGTGATCTCGGTATCGGCCGCGGTCTCTTCGATATATCGCAGCATCGCCATCATCGGCGTGATCCCGCTCCCGCCCGCAA
Source organism: Candidatus Solibacter sp. (assembly GCA_025358475.1). GTDB lineage: Bacteria > Acidobacteriota > Terriglobia > Bryobacterales > Bryobacteraceae > Solibacter. The sequence continues at coordinate 7,703 of JANYJN010000403.1, read as the reverse complement.
ACAAGACGATGCTCCGGTGCTGGCTTGCATCGAAATAGAACTGCCCGAAGGGTCCGTGTGCCTCCACCTTCAAACCTACTTTCGCGTCGCGGTTCAGGAACGATGAAACCGTGCCCTGCTGTTTTACGGTGACCTCTACGTAATCGGTCCGGAGAGGCGAGGAGGATATGGAATAGGATCGTGGAAGCTTCTTGCCATCCACCACCCAGTCGAAGGTGAGAAACTGCCCAGGCTTCGCTCTCAATGGCTTGCTTCCAGACAGGGGAAACCTCAGCGTCACCGTATCGCCGGTTTGCCGCTCGATACTGGCGAGCTTCAGGGATGTCGTGGCCTTGGTCCGGTTTGTCCGCGAGCCGAACACCCTCGACCCCAGCAGTACGATCACAATCGCGCCGTAGAGCGCCGGCAAGCGTATATCGCTCTTCACGAGCCAGTAGTAGTGCACCACGCCCGCAATCGCCGTAACATAGACCAGGCGGTGGAGGAGTTGCCAACGCCTGCCGCCCAAGCGCTGGATCCAGCCTTTGGTCGACGTAACCGCCAGCGGCAGCATCAGCAGCAAACCCAGGAATCCGATCGTGATGAACCTACGCTTCACCACGTCCTGCGCGATCTCATGGATGTCGAAATACTTGTCCAGCCAGAACCAGGTAAGGAAGTGCATCGAGCCGTAGAAGAAGGCGTACAGGCCGAGCATCCGGCGGAAGCGGATCAGATCCGGCAGGCCGAGCAATCTGCGCAACGGCGTCACCGCCAGCGTGAAGACGATGAAGCGGATGGTCCAGTCGCCGGTGAGGTGCGTGATGTACTCAATCGGGTTCGCGGTCAGGTTGTCGTGCCACGCACGCCATGCTAGCCAGCCCAGCGGCGCCAGGCACACCAGAAACAACAGGGCTTTGATCCATCGGTGGCGCAGCATGGCTAGAAATTCCTCTTCAGGTCCATGCCCGCGTACAACTGCGCCACCTGGTCGGCATAGCCGTTGAACATCAGGGTGGGACGGCGCCGCACTTCGCCCAGCCGGCGCTCGCTCGCCTGGGTCCAGCGCGGGTGATCCACTTGTGGGTTCACGTTCGAGTAAAAGCCGTACTCATGGGCGTTGGTGATGTTCCAGGTGCTTGGCGGCTGGCTGCTGACCAGCTTGATTTTAACCAGCGACTTGATGCTCTTGAATCCGTACTTCCAGGGCACCACCAGGCGCACCGGCGCGCCGTCCTGCGGCGGCAGCGACTCGCCGTACATGCCGACGCACAGCAGCGCCAACGGGTGCATCGCTTCATCCAGGCGCAGACCCTCCACGTAGGGCAGGTGGATGCCGGCATGCCTGGCTTCGGGCATCTGCTTGAGGTCGTAGTAGCTCTCGAAGGACACAAACTTCGCCTTGGACGTGGGCTCCACCTGCTTGAGCAAGGCGCTCAGGGAGTAGCCGACCCACGGCACCACAATCGACCATCCCTCCACGCAGCGGTGCCGGTAGATTCGTTCTTCAAGAGGCGACAGCTTGAGGATCTCCTCCATGCTGAACTTGCGTGGCTTCGCCGCCTCTCCTTCCACTAAGACTACCCAAGGGGTGGTTTTGAAATTCTTCGCGAGTTGAGCGGGCTGTTCCTTACTGGTGCCGAACTCATAGAAGTTGTTGTAGGTGGTGACATCTTTGAAGGAGCTCGTCTTTTCGCTGGTGCTGAGAGGGCTCTTCACCAGGTTGCCGAGTCCCGTGGCGGCCTTTGCACGTTCTGCGGGCGACAGCAACTCGCGCGCCCCCAGGAAGGCGGCCGGCATCCCCGCCAGAAAGTTGCGCCGATTGAGGTAGAGGGACTTGGGTGTCACCTCGGATTGCGAAATGTCTGCCGATTTCAAGTACAGCATCTGGTCCACCTCTTCGTTGTGAATTCTAATGTTAAATGATCAACGGATCTCTGCTGTCAGAATCGTCAGGTCGTCCTCAAGCGACGAGCCTCCCGTGAAATCCAGCAGGTGATTGAGGATTGCGAACTTCAGACCCGCTACGGATGCGGCATCCTCCCCGTTCAGCACTTCGCCAAGCCGCCGATCTCCAAAAGGCTCGCCGTGCGAATCCTCGGCGTCCAGCAAACCGTCGGTAAAGGTCACGATTCGATCGCCCGGCGACAACAGGATTTGGGCCTGTTCATACACGGCGCCGGCTTTCACGCCGAGCGGCAGATTGCTCGTCTCCATTTCCGCCAGGTTTTCCAGCCGCTGCCAACCGGTCGCGCGTTTCCAGATCATCGCCAGCGGATGGCCGGCGTAGCAAAAATGGAGGCAGTTCTGAATCCGGTCGTGGCTTAAGACCACTGCAGTCGTCATAGCCTCCAGTCCCCGCACGTGGAGCTTGCCATTGAGGTCAGACAGCACCTGATCCCCGGCCAACGTGTTCATTTGCGCCTGCAGAGCACCGTAAACCCACGAACTGATCAGGCTCACGCTCTCGCCGTGACCTCTTAAGTCGGCAATAGCGATTCGCGTGAGAAAGTCATAGCTGCAGTAACTGAGGTAATGGATGTCCCCGCCTTGTTCGCCGCCCACGGCAAGAGAGAAAATGCTTGCCGTGATGCCGGCGGTGGAAACCTCCTGATCGATCGCCCCAATGCCGCCCCAGATCTCGGAGCAAACAAGAAGACGCGACTCTGTGTCCGAAAACTGGGGTGCAGTGGCCGATGCGTGTGTCATGGTTGATATCGCCTTGCCCCTAGCGCATCGCGTTCTTGGTGCCGGCGACCTTGTCGCTGTAGAAGCGGTTCATGCCTTCGGTGATTTCGTTAAGCGAGTCCTCGACGGCGAAGTGGCCTGCCGCCAACCGGTGAATTTCGGCGTCGGGCAGATCCTTCAGGTAGGCTTCGCCACCTTCCGGCGTGAAGAAGACGTCGTTCTGGCCCCAGAAAATGATCGTTTTCGGCTGCCGCTCCTTGAGAAAAGCTTGCCACTTGGGGTAGAGATCGACGTTTTTGCGATAGTCGTAGAACAGATCGAGTTGCACGCGGCGGGCGTTGGCACGCTGCATGAAGGCGGAGTCCGACTCCCAATTGTCCGGGCTGATGAGTTCCGGGTTCTTCGCGCCGAATAGGTAGATGCCCTTGATGGCATCGTGCTCCAGGAAAGCCGCGAGCGGTTTCTCGGTCTCCGCACTGCGGTTCTTCCAGAGGGCGCCGCGGAATCCGTCCCAGGCCTTGGTGAAGCCGACCTCATAGGCGTTGGTATTCTGGATGATCAGCCAGTCGAGCGCCTCGGGGTGGCGCATCACAATCCGGAAGCCGACCGGACCGCCGTAGTCCTGCACAAACAGGCCGTAGTGATCGAAGCCGCGGTCCTTCAGGAACGTCTCGACCACTTCGGAGAGCTTGTCGAAGGTGTAGGCGTACATGGCGGGATCGGGCATGTCACTGTTGCCGAAGCCCGGATAGTCTGGCGCGATCACGTGGAACCGTGTCGCCAGCGCCGGGATCATGTCGCGGTATTGATGCGAGGAAGCGGGGAACCCGTGCAGCAGGACCAATTTCGGACTGCCCGGGTCGCCCGCCTCACGGTAGGCGATGTTCAGACCGGCAACCTTGGTGGTCTTGTACTGAGTTGGAACGGCGGCTGAAAGGGAGGCGATCAGCGACCACCCAACGAAGACGGTGCGGAAGATCTGTTTTGTCATGATAAGTTCTCCTGGTCAGTTCGGTTAAACGGCCAAACTCGGCTCCATGGACAGCGATACGCGAGGGAAATCCACCTCTGTCCGCGCCACGAGGTTGAAGTAGTTGGTGAAGATGTTGACGGCAACATTCGCTACGATTTCAGTGATCTCCCCGTCCGTGTAGCCGGCCGTGCGAGCGTTGGCCAGCGCGGCATCGGAGACTTCTCCGCGTTGCACCACAATCGCCTGCGCGAACTGGAGACCCGCATTGCGCTTGGCGTCTTCGGCATGCGATTCACGGCTGCCGGCAATTTCCTCCGGCGTCAGGCCGACCATCTTGCCGATCATGGCATGTGCCGACAGGCAATACTCGCAGGAGTTCGCCTGGGCCACGGCGATGGAAATCTGCTCGCGGAACTTGGCATCCAGGGTGCCCGTTCCCAATGCTGCGCCGAAATTGAGGTAAGCTTCGAGCGCCGCCGGCGCGGAGGCCAGCGTCTTCATGAGATTGGGCGTCATCCCCAACTTGGCCTGGACGCCGTCCAGTAGTTTCTTGGTTTTGCCGGTGGCTTCGGCGGGGTCGATTGCGTTGATTCTTTGCATGTTGTGTAGGCTCCTAATTTTAAATCGCGAAAGCCGCGACACCTGGCTTAGTGCAGGCGGCATGCCAACGTTGTGCGGCTATAAGTCGCTGAAAATACAAGGCGAGAGAAGTAACGGAATTCGAGAAACCTCACGATTCATGAACTCTCACGATCAGATTTGTGAAGTTTCGCTGCATGCTAGACTCAGCTATGGATCTGGCGCCTCTGCCGTCGATCATTCTGGCCATCACCGAGCAGCGGTCTTTACGTGCGGTGTTGGCAACCATCGTCGGCTCTATCGCGCGGCAGCCGGACGTGGCGCTCGCCCGGTTGTGGTTACGACAATCTGATCGGGAGTGTCCTCACTGTTCCCGTAGTGCCGGAACTTCCACGGATTCGCTCCACCTTCGGGCCAGTGCGGGAACTTCGCAAGTCCCTGGTGCGGATTGGTCGCGCACGGACGGTGGTTTTCATCAGATTCCCCTGGCCCGTGCCGAGTCGAAGATTTCGCACATCGCGACTTCAGGAGAATCCGTCCGGATTCAGCGCCTCTCGGAGGACCCCTGGTTGCGCAATCCGGAGTGGGCGCGGAGTGAGCAACTGGTTGGTTTTGCGGGCCACCCGCTCGTATTTCGCGGAGAGGTTCTCGGCGTCTTAGCCGTCTTTCGCCGGACGGAACCGGATGACGCCTGTTGGGAGTGGTTGCGAGTGCTGGCCGACGGGGCTGCCGTGGCGATCGCCAACGCGCGGGCTTTCGAGCAGGTCGATTCCCTCCGCAGGGACCTCGAAATGGAGCGCGACTATCTCCGCCAGGAAGTTAAGGAATCGGGTCTTTTTGGCGAGATCCTCGGGCGCAGCGATGCTCTGAAGCGGGTTCTGCGCCAGGTGGAGATGGTCGCCCCGACCGATGCCAGCGTGCTCATCCTCGGTGAGACAGGCAGTGGGAAAGAGATGATTGCGCGCGCCATCCACCAGCGCAGCCCTCGCGCTCACAAGCCGCTCGTGAAGGTGAATTGCGGGTCGATTCCGCGTGAACTCTTTGAGAGCGAATTCTTCGGCCACGCCCGTGGATCGTTCACCGGGGCTATCCGCGACCGCGTGGGCCGGTTTCAGTTGGCCGACGGTGGAACTTTGTTTCTCGACGAAGTAGGCGAGATTCCCCTCGAGCTTCAATCGAAGTTACTACGTGTGTTGCAGGAAGGCGAGTTTGAGCGGGTTGGCGATGAAACCACGCGGCGGGTCAATGTGCGCGTCGTGGCGGCTACCAACCGGGATCTGCGCCAGGAAGCGGAGGCCGGCCGTTTTCGGCTCGACCTGTTTTATCGCCTGGGGGTGTTTCCCGTGGAAGTGCCTCCCCTGCGCGAACGCAGTGAGGACATCCCAGAGCTGGCGGCATACTTCGTGCGGCAGGCATCCGCGCGTTTTCATGTGCCGGAACCGCGTCTGATCGAGCGCGAACTGGAGCGCGCCCGGCAGTACGAGTGGCCAGGGAACGTCCGCGAGCTCCAGAACGTGGTGGAACGCGCGGTGATTCTTGCCCAGGATGGAACGCTAACGCTCGAACTACCGCAACCGAAGCGAATGGCCGCCGCTGCATCTGCCCCTGCTCCCTCCACGGACGTGATTCCCGAGGAGGAATGGCGAAGAAGAGAGCGGGCCAATATCCTCGCCGCACTGCAAAAAGCCAGCTTTCGCGTGTCCGGCGAGGGCGGCGCGGCCGAACTACTTGGGGTGAACCCAGGTACTCTGGCATCGCGCCTGAAATCGCTCGGGATTGACAAACGAGACTATCGAGCGTAAGTGAGAACGCAGGCCGCGCGACTTTGATCTGGACCGGGCGAGCACTACTGCCGCGAATGATGTGGGAGTGGCGCCATAGGATCCATGGCCTTGTCGACGTCACGGGTTCTCCCAAACATCTCGTGGAAGTCCGCAAATCCACGAGATCTCCGGGCCCCCATGGCTGTTTTCTTCCTGGCACCCACCTTCTGGAATCCGGCGTAGACACCCGCGTCATCCAGGCCCCGCTCGGCCACAGCCGCATCGACACCACCGCCCGCTACACCGCTGTCTCGCCTGCCACCATCGGCAAAACCGCCAGTCTGCTCGATCCGTGGTCAAGCACCTGCTGATCGACTGGCAGGCAGAAACTGCGCCTAAACGCCGGTGCTCCTCATCTATCCCTGTAATGCCAGTCCGTGACCTGCTTATCATCCTGGGCGATCAACTTGACCGCCAGTCCCCACTTCTTACCGGTGCCGACCGTTACCAGGATTGCATCTGGATGGCCGAAGCTCGCGAAGAGTCCACGCATGTCTGGAGCCATCAGGTGCGGATCGCCGTCTTCTTAAGCGCCATGCGCCACTTTCGGGACGAACTTCGCGCCCGCGGCTGGACGGTGGATTATCGCGAGATCGACGCCCAGCCGACTACACTGTCGGGTGAACTCCGCCGAGCGATCCGAAAGCTGAAGCCACAACGGGTGCGCGTGGTGGAACCCGGCGAATACCGCGTCGTGCAAACTCTGCGCCAGGTATGCCCCGCGATCGACATCGTGACCGACACGCACTTCCTTTCGACCGTCGAGGACTTCCGCCACTACGCCCAAGGCCGCAAGCAACTGCGCATGGAGTTCTTCTACCGTGAAATGCGACGCCGCTATGGCGTGTTGATGGCCGGCACGCAGCCCGCGGGCGGCGAGTGGAATTACGATGCTGAGAATCGCGGGGCGTTCGGCAAGCAAGGACCGGGTCTGGTACCCGCGCCGGCGGCCTTCCTTCCAGACGCTTTGACGCAGCAAGTACTGGAGCAGGTGCGCAAGCTCTTCGCGCAGCATCCTGGCCAACTCCACCATTTCGATTGGCCCGTCACGCCCGCGCAGGCCGAGCAGGCCTTGCAGGACTTCCTCGACCACCGGTTGCCCGCGTTCGGCAAGTATCAAGATGCAATGTGGACCGCGCAGCCCTACCTGTATCACTCGCGTCTCTCCGTGGCGTTGAACCTGAAGTTGATCCATCCCCGTCGCGTGATTGCTGCCGCCGAAGAGCGCTACCGGGCCGGCCAAGCCTCGCTCGCGGCGGTGGAGGGGTTCATCCGCCAGATCCTGGGCTGGCGCGAATACGTGCGCGGGATCTATTGGCTGCACATGCCCGGCTACGCGGCGATGAATGCGCTGGACGCACACCAGCCGCTGCCGCGCTTCTACTGGACGGGCGAAACGGACATGCAATGCCTGCGTGCCGCGATCGGGCAGACGCTGGAGTATGGCTACGCGCATCACATCCAACGGTTGATGGTGACAGGACTGTTCGCGCTGCTGTTGGGCGTGGAGCCGAAGCAGGTTCACGAATGGTATCTCGCCATGTATGTCGACGCGGTGGAGTGGGTGGAGTTGCCCAATACCATCGGCATGTCGCAGTTTGCGGACGGCGGCATCATGGCTTCGAAACCCTACGCCGCGACGGGCAAGTACATCCAGCGGA